>DJCU01000016.1:716-26658 GCA_002430725.1 Candidatus Gottesmanbacteria bacterium UBA5942 | reverse complement strand
ATATAATTATTGTATAGTGAAGAAATGAAGATAAAATTTCTTGGAGCTGCAGGTACGGTCACTGGGTCTAGTTACGTTCTCACTTCAGGCTCTGGTAAATCCATCCTTATCGATCTTGGTATGTTTCAGGGACCGGAAGTTGATCACCTTAACTATCAGCAGTATGAATACGATTGTGGATTATTGAGTGGGGCGGTACTGACCCACGCGCATCTAGACCACTGTGGCAGACTGCCAATACTTCTCAAAAAAGGATTTACTGAGTCTATCTTTATGACATCAGCAACCGCTGACCTTGCCGAGTTGTCACTTTTGGATACTGCCAAGATCGCGCTTGAAGATGAGCGGCAACCATTGTTTGATAAAGCATTGGCAGAACAGGCGTTTCAACGATTTAAACGGGTCGCATACCGTGAGCCGTTTACGGTGGGGGACTTTACCGTCACCATGCGTGATGCGGGGCACATCTTGGGTTCTGCATACTTGGAAATAATTGACAACAAGCCAGATTCACCGATTAAAAAAATAGTCTTTAGCGGCGATTTGGGAAATAGCCCTGATGAATTGTTGCCCGATATAGAGCGCATTGAGAGTGCCGATGCAGTGGTTATGGAATCTACCTATGGTGATAGATTGCACCCGGTAGCAAATCCTATCGATGTGATTGCTGCGGAGATAAACGCGGTTGAAGCAATTGGTGGCACGCTTTTGATTCCTGCTTTTTCGCTGCATCGTACGCAGGAATTGATGCACATTATTAGACACCTTAAGGAAAAAGGAAAGGTAAAAGAAGATACACAAATATTTATGGATAGTCCGATGGCAAATGCAGCGACCACGATTTATACTCGATACCCCGAGGATTTCAATGCGCATATTAAAGAGGAAATGAACAGTTCTAGTCCATTTACATTTCCCGGTATAGTTGTCATTCATAAATACAAAGGAAAGCGATTGATTGCCGAAGCGTTGGGAGCAAAGGTTATTATTGCTGGTAGCGGTATGATGACGGGTGGGCGCATCGTAGGGCACGCTGCGACATATTTGCCAATCCCATCTACAAGGTTGCTTCTTGTCGGATGGCAAGGCGAGCAGACATTGGGTCGCATGTTACTTGAGGGCGATCGCAAGGTGAAGATTGCAGATCAGGATGTAAGTGTAAAAGCTACAGTTACCGATACTCAGTCGATGAGTTCTCACGCAGATCAACAGCAACTCATAGATTGGTTGCAGTCGATGAAAGGGGTACAAAAAGTATTTCTTACTCATGGTGATAACGAGCCGCGTCAGGCGCTTGCCGCAAAAATTACCAAAGACTTAGCCATAAATGATGTATTATTACCTCGGATGCACGAAGAAATCAGCCTGTAATTTGGTGACGCATGTTGGGCCATGCTGATGTTGTACGTTCCATCACTTCACTGTATTTTTGTTGACACACTAGGAGTGTGTGTTTAGAAAAAATAACCGTTTTTTTACGTATCAATACGTTGACAGTACATTTTTGTGACGTTTGCGGTAAGAGAGTATAATATGGGGTATATGGCAGGAGCGAAACGACAAGAAGTAGATTCACAAAGATCCGGCACACTACCAGGATACGCATCGGAGAGATCTGTCCGAAGTAGGCGTACGATAGGACTTCGGCGTCCGCTTTCGGTGAGCGAAGAGGCAGATTTACTAGTGACCGGATTAACGAGGCGTCAAGCGTCCCGTATGTCTCCGAAATCACTGAGAGAGTTAGCTGAGGCAGCGGTCAATCAATCAGACATTTTCCTCGGATCGTAATCGTTACGCGTCTTCCGCATCGGGTGGCTCAGGCGGGAGAAATTCTTCGCCGTTTGGTTTGTCTGATGGGTACTCTCCGGGTTTTAACCATTGGACGTATGTGCATCCTGTTGCTTGTTTTTTCTCGCGATCCCAACCGGAGGTTGAGCATTTTTTCATTTTTTTACCTGCTGCGGTGGTGTAAAGAACAAGCGGCTTGCCACACTCTGGACATGCTTCATCGAGTGGTTCGGTCGTACCGTTTATCCACTCCACATAATCACACCCCTCGGCTTTTTTTGTTTCTTTGTTCCATGTATTTGTGGAGCACTTTTTCATTTTTTTGCCAAATCGCGTGACGACCAGCACAATAGGAGAACCACACTTCGGACATTTTTCATCCAAGTTTTTTGGCTCAGGGACAATCCATTTTACATAATCGCAGCCTTCGTTTTTGTGGGTTTCAGGGTTCCATCTGCCGGTGCTGCATTTTTGCATTTGTTTACCGGTTTTGGTTTCTTGTACAGGACTTAATGGGTTACCACATTTGGGACAATTTGTATCTGTCATATCCCACGACTATAGCAGACCTATTTTCCTAGACGCAACAGATAAAATTTATATTTGGAAAAAATTGTTCTTTGTGAGCTCAATACCGTATTATGGGTGTAGGATATATGCCCGAAGATGATGAAGACCATTTGATTGCAGGTAGTTATGCGTTAACCGCAGAGGGATTAAAAAAAGACAAGCGGACGCGTGATTATGCAGAGAACCTCAATTATGCTAGACGTAAACGTGATCAAATTTTTGCTGATGCTTATACAGCAAAAGGAGAGCGTAAGAAAGCCGCAAGAAAATTGCTGGAAATGTTAAGGGATCTTCTCCCGAAGTAATATGAAAGTAAGTCTTTTTGCACATATCCAATTTGCTCGTCGTATCGTCCGAGTGATGGATGTGCGGTTTAATATATTGGGGGTGCGGTTCGGTATAGATCCGATGCTCGATATTATCCCCGGAGTGGGTAATGCGTTGGCAACTCTCACGTCATGCTATCTTTTTTGGATTGCATACCGTCTGGATGTGCCACGATGGGTGTATCTACGAATGCTATGGAATATCACGGCAGATTATGTCTTGGGGGTCGTACCATTTATCGGTATTGTGTTTGATGTATTTTTTCGGGCAAATGTAAAAAATTTTGTGTTACTAGAGAAATATTTTGATCCTGAAATTTTGGAAGGTGAAATAATCGAGCCATAATGTATTGGTAAGGTGAATTATTGCTCAAATGGGCGGGGCGTAAACAGGTGAACTAATCGCGGTCCGTTGTCATGTATCTCGACATATGACGCCCGTTTGAGGTGTGTATCTATCATGCCCGCGTTTATATACCTTCTCTGGGTATCAAACTCCGCTAAGTGAGTGTGACCGACAATTTTCCATACCGAAGGATTGTAGCGCTTATCTAGTTGTGTTTTTTGTTCTTCATTCCATGTTTTATATAACCGGTACAGACGGTTCGAAAAACCATCGGTAAGTGCGTGTTCTTGAAGCCATTTCCCGATGGGATACAGCGAGCGAATAAATCGATGTTCAACAAGTTGATCAGCGTGACGCCACGAATCTAGCGTGTGACCGTGAAGTACTGCGTAACCGATGCCACCTCTTTTGAATTGGAACGCGTTTCTGACGGTAACATCCCAAAATAATTTGTTTTTGGTTCTCGCAATTCCATCATGGTTGCCTGTGATATAGACTGTATTTTTTTCACGAAGGGGACGAAAAAGCTCACTCCATCCTGAATTGATAAAGTCATGATAATTGATCCACCAGTTATCCCAAAAATCTCCATTGATGATGACGCGGTCACTGCCGCGTATAAGGGAGCGTAAATATTCGAGCCTATTTCTGTCGCGTTTTTCTCGGTATGGCCCAAAGTGTGTATCCGAGATAACAATTTCGTGAGTCATCCGCGGATTATACAAAAAAAATTACAGTTTGTGTACTATAGGGCATATTGATACGCGGGGAGACTTATATGCCAGATATTGTTCCCGACTGTGTCGCCGGTGTGGGGGTAGCGACTGAGCCTGCTACCGTAAATGTGCGCCTTAGGATTTTTTCTTCTCCCGATACAATACTTTTTACCCGTAGATCGAGCTGCTTAGTTCCGGGAGACAGTCCGTACATACACACTTCTCGGTCAGTGTAATTACTCCAATTGCCGCCATTTATTCTATACGACCAGACTACTGAGCAGTAATTTCCGCCTTGGCGTGGTATATCAAGACAGACTGGATCGTCAGATACGGTACTGTTTTCTTCAGGATACACGATTTCGATAGGGCCTATGCCTGGTGTGCATTGTGCCGAAGGCGTATTGGTGGGGGTTGGGTCTATCGGAGTTACGCGCGCAGTAGGAAGTGGCGTGATTACTATGGGAGTAGGCGTAGGCGCGATGGTAGGCGTGGGCACTGCATTTTTTTGATGTTGCAGATTAGAAACATTGCTGAGTAGCACAGTGAGTAGCACAGGGATAGTAAGAAACGCGGTGATAAACTCCAAGTATCGCTTTTTATCTGGCAATTTACGATACCATCGCCTGACCTTTTCTATAGGAGGTAGGTTATTTACACTGTTTGAACCACGAGAATGATTTGCGCTTTCCGTATTCATGGAGGCTTCTATTGTACCAGATAAAGGCGATTTGCAGGAAATTCGGGGAAAATGAGGACGTGACGTCACCCATTTTTTATGTATAATAGAAATCCGTTATGAAGCAATCGTATATTTGGGTAGGAGCAGTGAGTGTTATATTGTTTGCTGCGGTTATCTATGTCCGTATGCCAAAAGGAGATATTATGTCAAAGAATGTTGAGCCACAAACCAGTCAGGCAGCAGAACGAGTTCCCACGCCTACATCTGTGCCTATAGACGTCAATAAGACCTATACTGCAACCCTCGAAACCAGTGTAGGAAATATCGTGATAGCACTCACTGCCAAAGAAACTCCCAAAACGGTCGGTAATTTTGTGAACCTTTCGCGGAGTGGATTTTATGACAATACGATATTTCATCGGGTGATTGAAGGATTTATGATCCAAGGGGGAGACCCCAAAGGAAACGGGACGGGAGGACCAGGGTATAAATTTGATGACGAACCGTTTGAAGGAAGCTATACCCGAGGCACTGTGGCTATGGCAAATTCTGGCCCAAACACTAATGGGAGTCAGTTTTTTATCATGCACGAAGATGAGGCGTTACCTCCTGCTTATGTGATTTTTGGCAAAGTGAGTCAGGGTATGGAAGTGGTAGATACAATTGCAACAGCAGACACCATCAATGATGGGCGTGAGAATTCTCGTCCAGTAGACCCCGTTGTCGTCAAAAAAGTGACGATTATCGAACAATAATTGTGTGTCGTAATGTAGCATACACCCAACGTTCTTCTTCTGGTGGTACGATGATTGGTGAAGGGGGTAGCTGTTATGAAGGGGTACACCGCAAATATTGAAAAGCTCACTGAGGCGAATAAAAATTTCCGATTTGTTCTTTATACCGCCAAGCATTGTCAGCTTGTGGTTATGAGCCTCAATCCAGGCGAGGAAATCGGTATGGAAACCCATGAGGAAAACGATCAATTTTTCAGGGTAGAGTCAGGCGTGGGGAAGGTGATTATTGATGGCATTTCGCATGATGTGTCCGATGGCTTTGCAGTTATCGTTCCTGCGGGGGCGACTCACAATGTCATAAATGCATCAGATACCGAGCCGTTGAAGCTCTACACGCTCTATAGTCCTGCGCATCACATGGATGCTATAGTGCATCGCACTAAAGACGAAGCGCTTACTGATGAGGAAGAGTTTGATGGAGTGACAACAGAGTAAAAACGGTATTCCTGTTAGGACTTCTTATTTTCTTTTTGGATGGTTTTCCAGTGGTAAAGGTAAAGCGGTAATCCTATAGCTATCATGGCGAATGCCCCAGAAAATTCACGTTGTCGGTTTCGTGTTTGTTCACGAGAAGCCTGATCTTTGATTTGCTGTTCCTCTACTGGAGAAATTTCTTCTCCGTCAATTTTTGGTGACATGTATTCGTATCGGTCAGCATCGCGGAATACAAATACTTTAAGCCCTAGATCGACCATCCGTACTGAACCGATAACTACGGTAAGCAGTCCAACAAAAGCGAACAAGTAGAGGTAAATGAGCCGCACGCTGACTTTCATAATAATTATCATACCATATCTTATGTTGTCGTTCTGCTATACTTTGTCCATGACAAAATCCGGAAAATTAAAATCTATTGCAGCAAATATTGCGCGATGTAAGGAATGTAAGATTGGTAAAAGCGGATTGCCAGTGCCAGGCGAGGGAAATCCCGATGCAGACATTGTTTTTTTGGGGGAAGCGCCGGGGAAAAATGAAGCTGCGACCGGTAGGCCATTTATCGGGAGAAGCGGTCAGCTACTCCGTAAACATATTCGTGAAGCTGGGTTAGTAGAGACTGACGTGTATATCACAAGTCCGGTAAAATACTTACCTGATCGCGGCACACCTACTAAGCAGGATATTCGTCACGGGAAAATTCATTTGTCTGAACAGCTTTCAGTTATAAACCCTAAGATTATTGTATTGCTGGGAGCAACAGCTGTGTATGCGATGTTGGAACGCACTGAGCCAATTATGAAATCGCACGGCAAGATTATAAAAGACGGGGGGCGTACATACTTTATTACTCTGCATCCTGCGGCAGTGATACGTTTTCCAAAATACGCGCCACTTATGCAACAAGATTTTGCTTTACTTGCGTCTCTTATTTCTTCGTAACAATTGTTGATGATTTGTTATACTCGCTTCATATGGCGTGGACACATGGCAGTAGATTGTATGATCCAAAGTTAACCGCTCCGTTTAAAGTAAGCCGGAGTAAAATAGATTTGTTTCGTGAGTGTCCCCGATGTTTTTATCTTGATCGTAGGTTAGGGGTATCCCGACCGAGTATGCCGGGATTTTCATTAAACTCCGCGGTTGATCATTTGCTCAAAAAAGAATTTGACGCGCTGCGTAAAAGCGGCAAACCACACGATATTATGAAGCAGTATGGAGTCGATGCTGTGCCATTTGTTCATAAAGACCTCGACACATGGCGAGAAAATTTTGTGGGCAAGCAAGTACTCCACGAACAGACAAATTTTATTGTGTTTGGTGCGGTTGATGATTTATGGGTTAACCCACGTGGTGAATTAATAGTAGTTGACTATAAATCAACATCAACCGAAAAAGAGATTTCATTGGAGGATCAGTGGAAAGTAGGATACAAAAAACAATTGGAAGTATACCAGTGGCTTTTCCGTGAAAGTGGGTTTGCTGTGAGCGATGTTTCTTATATAGTATATGCAAATGCAACCAAAAGCCCCGCACTATTTGACGGAAAACTTGAGTTTGCACTGACTCTGCATGAGCATCGTGGTGATACGAGTTGGGTTACTCCTATGTTAGTTGCTATGAAATCGTGTTTGGATTGGAATAGCATTCCCGATGCTTCAAAAGACTGCGAGTACTGTATATATAGAAAGAAAGCAGGGGTACACGAGACCACTCAGGGGCAACTTATGTTGTGATACACTGATAATATCTATGAAACAAAAAACTGCCCGCAGAAAAAAAGTGAGTGAAAAAAAGTCCTCCATTGCATGGTTTCCTCTATTAGGATGGATAGCATTATGCGAGGCTGCTGGTATTGTTGGGTCGTTTTTTACTGTTTCGGCAATTCCCACATGGTATGCCACATTGGCACGCCCATCATTTAGTCCGCCAAATTGGGTATTTGGACCGGTATGGACTGTGCTATATATGTTGATGGGTATTGCTGTGTATCGCGTGTGGCGATTGGGAATGCACAAACCTGCAGTGAAGACTGCTGTATCGCTATTTATAGTGCATTTATTTTTTAACGCGATATGGTCAATATTGTTTTTTGGAGCAAAAAATATCCCTTTGGCATTTGTCGATATAACGGTCATTTGGGTGACACTGATATATATAATATTTCGCTTTGAGAAGTTAGATCGCGCGAGCGCGTATCTGTTGTTGCCGTATCTTGCATGGATATCGTTTGCAACAGTATTAAACTACAACTATTGGTTGCTTAATGCCTAAGAGTTTATACCCACAAGGTGAGCACGACACTCATAGTGAGCATAGACGCTAATTGATACCCACTGTTGATAAAGAAAAGTTTGATGGGCATCTCGTTAAATAACACTCCGGTAAACAATGTGGTCGCAGTAAATCCCAACCAACCCAAAAATCCAACCATTAATCCTTCATTTACGGTGATTGTCAGAGTAGATGATATAAATTGGGATAATACAAATGCAGTAACGAGCGTTGCCACAAATGACAACCCGTATGTTTTCGACATATTTTTTTGTGCCGCTTTCATTTTTTTGGCGTTAAGCCCCATAAGTTTCATCCATGGTTTCCCAAAAAGTACTGGGGAATACCAAACAAATCCGACAACCATACTGACGAGCGCGGATGACAGTAGCGCGGGGATATTGACGGGTGTATAAAACATAATAAATTCCTCTCTTTCAGACTTAAGTATCGTATGCGTTTTTGTACATGTCAATATAGCTTGCTGTTACCCGCTTGACAAATAGTTTCAGCCGGTTATAATTATGATTACTTGAATAGCCTAAGGAGGCGAACGTTCATTGTTCGCTTCTTTTTGTCGTTCTTTACAACATACAAACCGGCAGTATTTATTGTAATCACGTAATGGCATCAAAACCTTCAATTTATAAACGAGAATTTTGGGGCACAGAGTACCCCGATCTTCCTAAACTCGATCTTACGCTGGTACAGCGTGAATCTTATCAATGGTTTTTGGAACACGGTATTAAAGAATTACTTTCCGAAGTGACCCCGATGACGGATTTCACTGGTAAAAATTGGGAACTCGGATTTGGTGATTATTATTTCGGACGTCCACGACTTACTCCGGAAATTGCAATGCAAAAAGGTCTCACCTTCGACATGCCTCTCAAAGTAAAAGCAACTCTCACCAACAAACAAACAGGACATCAGCTCACCCAAGAAGTATTTTTGGGCGATATCCCCGCCATGACCGAGCGCGGAACATTTGTCATTAATGGTATTGAGCGCTGTGTTGTAAACCAATTGGTTCGTTCTCCGGGTATTTATCTTACTGGGGAAGTAGATCCTTCTACCGGACGTACATTATATAGTGCGGAAATCCGCCCGATGCATGGCTCATGGCTTGAATTTTTTATTACCAGAAATGATGTGCTTATGGTGCGCATCGATCGCCGCCGCAAGTTTGTCGCATCTACGTTCCTTCGCGCAGTCGGATTTTCTTCAAATGAAGAGATTGAACGCGTGTTAGCAGATGTCGATGTAAACCCTGAACATCAATTTACCAAAGCAACGCTCGCGAAAGATCCGACTACGGATTCCAACGAGGCTGTCCTTGAGTTGTATCGCAAGCTTCGCCCTGGTGAACCGATCGTTCTTGATAATGCGCAGGAATTGCTACGCACCATGTTTTTTGACTATCGCCGCTACTCATTGGAACGGGTAGGTCGATACAAGATGAACAAAAAACTTGGCCTCAATGTCGTGAATGTCAAAGATAATTGGGTATTAACCAAAGAAGATATTATCGGGGGTATTAAATACCTTATCAATCTCACAAACGGCAAGGGCGATGTGGATGATATCGATCATCTTGGAAATCGCCGCGTACGCAGGGTGGGCGAATTGGTTGCGACCAATGCGTTCCGAGTTGGTGTACTCAGACTCGAGCGCTCTATTCGTGAGAAAATGAGTTTGGCAGGTCCGAATGCAGAAGATTTGACTCCAACGCACTTGGTAAATGCTCGCCCGATTATTGCTTCCATCAATGACTTTTTCCGCACCAGTCAGCTTTCTACTATATTGGATCAGACCAATCCGCTTGCTGAAATCGATAATCTTCGCCGCTTGACCGTTATGGGAGTTGGCGGTATTAGTCGAGAACGTGCAAGCTTTTCTATCCGAGACATCAATTCTTCACAGTATGGAAGAGTTGATCCTGTCCGTTCACCAGAAGGACCAAACATCGGACTTGTCACTTACATGGCGCTGTATTCCAGAGTAAATGAATATGGATTTTTGGAAACCCCGTATCGCAGAGTGGAAAAAGTGACACAGGGGGACAAAGTGAAAGTGCGTTCAACCGGTAACATCGAATATCTTGATGCCAACGATGAGATGTACCACTACATCACCCACGCAGAGTTACCCAAAGACAAAGACGGATTTATCATCGCTGAACGCGTACCGGTACGGTACAAAGGCGAGTTTATGGAAACCGATGCTTCAAATATCGAATATATCGATATTGTGCCGAGGCAAGTTGTCGGAGCTCCCGCATCACTTATTCCATTTTTGGCGCATGATGAGGCAAATCGTGCATTGATGGGTACTCACATGCAGTGTCAGGCAGTGCCACTTCTTATTCCGCAATCACCGGTTGTGGGAACGGGTATGGAAGCAGCTGTTGTCGAGTCGATGGGACGACTGGTCCGCGCGACAGATGATGGAGAAGTTATTTATGCAGACGCAGGACTTGTCAAAGTCAAATATAAGAATGGCGATATCACGTCATACGAACCCCAGAAATTTAAAAGAACAAGTCAGTCTACATGCTACAACCAGAAAGTATTGGTCGACACTGGCGATAAAATCCAGGCGGGAGATGTGTTGATTGAAGCTCCTGGATCTGAAAATGGAGAACTCGCATTGGGTTCTAACCTTACGATTGCGTACATGAGTTACGAAGGGTTGGGATATGAAGACGCTATCGTGATTTCTACCCGCCTTGTTCGTGAAGACTTGCTCACCTCTGTTCATATCGAAGAACATGAGTGTAGTGTGGTCGACACCAAGTTAGGGCCGGAAGAAACTACCCGAGACATTCCAAATGTCGGTGAAGAAGCGCTTCGGAATTTGGATGAAAACGGTATTATCGTGGTTGGTGCTGATGTCGGGCCAAACGATATTTTGGTTGGAAAAATTGCACCAAAGGGTGAAACAGAATTGACCGCAGAAGAACGATTGCTTCGCGCAATCTTCGGAGAAAAAGCACGAGAAGTGCGTGATACATCCCTGAGGCTTCCCCACGGAGAGCGTGGTACGGTTACCGATGTGGTTATCTTGGATAAAGAAAAGGGTGATGAACTCGAACCAGGCACAAACCGCAAGATTATCGTAAAAATTGCTCAGATGCGTAAAGTGGTTGTCGGAGACAAGCTCGCAGGGCGTCATGGAAACAAAGGTGTTATTAGTAAGATCGTTCCTGAAGGAGACATGCCATACATGGATGATGGATCAGTTGTTGACATTATTATTTCCCCGCTTTCTGTATTGTCCCGTATGAATTTGGGACAACTATTGGAATCACACTTGGGTATTGCGATGTCGAAAGTAAACGCAAAAGTTGCGCTTCCGGTATTTGAACACGTATCCGAAGATCGAATGACTGCACAAATGGAAAAAGTAGGGTTGTCACTTACCGGCAAGAGTACACTGTATGATGGAAAAACCGGTGAACCGTATGCAGAGCCAATCGTAGTTGGAACAGGGTACATCATGAAGCTGATCCACATGGTAGAAGACAAGACACACGCGCGCTCTACCGGACCGTACTCACTCGTCACACAGCAACCATTGGGTGGAAAAGCGCAAATGGGAGGACAACGATTGGGAGAAATGGAAGTCTGGGCATTGGAATCACATCGTGCAGCACACATATTGCAAGAAATGTTGACGATCAAATCAGACGATGTGGTAGGACGCGCCAAGGCATTCGAGGCGATTGTCAAAGGCACCGACATTCCGGCATCAACTGTACCGGAATCGTTTAAAGTCTTGGTGAAAGAGCTTCAGGCATTGGGTCTTAATGTCATTCCGACCGGAGTTGTCACTGCAAAACCAGTAGTCATTTCTGATGCCGCCAAAGAAGAAGTGGTGACAAAAGTCGCGAAAGAACTTGCAGAAGTAAGCGGTCAGGAGTCAGTAGCTGAAGCACCGGTAGAACCGGCAGCAGAAGCCGCGCCGACAGAAGGAGAATAAGCTATGGATAAAAAAGGGAATTTTTCCAACATCATTGATTTTACCGGGCTTTTAATTAAGCTTGCTTCTCCTGACGAAGTAAAGGCATGGAGTTATGGTGAAGTTATCAAACCAGAAACCATCAACTACCGCACCCTGAAGCCGGAAAAAGATGGACTTTTTGATGAGCGTATATTCGGACCTACGAAGGATTGGGAATGTTACTGCGGCAAATACAAGAGAATTAGATATCGTGGCATTGTCTGCGACAAATGCGGAGTTGAAGTTACCCAGAGTAAAGTGCGGCGCGAAAGAATGGGTCATATTACGCTTGCCACCTCTGTGGCACACGTATGGTTCTTTAAAGGTGCACCAAGTAAATTGTCATTGCTTTTGGATATTTCACCCAGAGCGTTAGAAGGGGTTATTTATTTTGCACAATACCTCGTTATCGCTGTTGATGACGATGAGAAGAAAAAGGTATTGGCAGGATTAGTGGAACAGGGCGAAAAGCGTATTGCAGAGCTTACCGCACGTGTTGATATTGAACGAGAAAAGCGTAAAAAAGAAATCGCCAAAGAAAAATCTGATGTAGCTTCCAACGTAAAAGGGAAAGAATCACAGGATCTCGCGATTTCAGAGCTTACACTTCGTGAGCGTCAGGAATTTGCAACCCTCGATGATCAGGTTGCCAAGGAATCTGAAAAAATCCAACAGGTTATCGAGCAGATTACTGCAATCGTCAAAAGTATTAAGCCACGCGTGACGATTACCGAAGATGAATATCTCCGATTATTAGACTATGATGCATCGTCATTTTTGAAAGTCGGCATGGGAGCTGAAGCAGTGCTTGAAGTTGTTAAAAAGATCGACCTTGATAAGCTTGCAGCTGATCTCCGCGAAGAAATTCAAAATTCTTCAGGACAGCGCCATGTAAAGGCTACCAAGCGACTTCGTGTCGTTGATGGATTACGAAAATCAAAAATAAATCCGGCGTGGATGGTTATGCACACGTTGCCGGTCATACCGCCTGATTTGCGTCCTATGGTGCAGCTTACTGGCGGACGATTCGCCACGTCTGACTTAAACGATTTATATCGCAGAGTTATCAACCGCAACAATCGCTTGAAGCATCTTATGGATCTTGGAGCGCCTGAAATTATCTTGCGAAATGAAAAACGCATGTTGCAGGAAGCGGTCGATAGTTTGATCGATGCGACCCAGCGCCCGTCTTCGCGAACAGTTATCCAGCCACTTCGATCATTGTCTGACATGTTGCGCGGAAAGCAAGGTCGTTTCCGACAGAATTTGCTTGGAAAACGTGTCGATTATTCAGGTCGGTCGGTTATTGTTGTTGGTCCAGAGCTTAAGCTTAATCAGTGCGGACTTCCGAAAGAAATGGCACTTGAGATGTTCAAGCCGTTCGTGCTCCGCGAGCTTATTGTCCGCGGTATTGCTCCGAACGTGAAGAATGCCAAAAATGTATTGGAACGCAGAACACCGGAAGTGTACGACATATTGGAAGAGATCACCAAAAATCATCCAGTCATGTTAAACCGTGCACCTACTCTTCATAAGCTCGGTTTCCAGGCATTTTACCCAGTGCTTATTGAGGGAGCGGCAATCCGTATTCACCCTTGTGTGTGCGCAGGCTACAACGCTGACTTTGACGGAGATCAAATGGCAGTTCACATCCCGCTTTCTGGTGCATCACAAAAGGAAGCTATTGATCTCATGTTGCCGACCCATAACTTATTGAAGCCCGCTGACGGATCTCCGATCACTGTGCCGAATAAAGAAATGGTTATCGGGTGCTACTACTTGACGACAACTGATTCTTCCAAAGCAGGGCAGGATGAAAAATCACTTCGTGTGTATGCTGATGGACAGGAAGCAATTTATGCCCTTCAGGCACACAAAGTTACCCTTCGTGAGCCAGTACGGATACTGATAAACGGAGAATTAGTAACAACTACAGTGGGTACGTATATGTTTAATGAAGTGCTGCCGGAGGGACTTCGCTATATCAATACACCGGTCAAAGCTGCGACTATTAAGCAACTTATTACCAAAGCATTTGGTATGTATTCCAAGGAAGAAGTGACACGTCTTATTGATGCTATTAAAAATATTGGTTTCTACGGTGCTACACTCTGCGGAGGATTATCCGTTTCGGTATTTGATAACAAATCTATTGCCGAAAAGAACACGATCATTGCAGAATCTGATACAAAAGTAAAAGAAATCGATCAGAATTTCCAGATGGGGTTAATTACTCTCGAGGAAAAGAAACGACTTTCGAACGAAGTATGGATCGAAGTTACCGAACGTATTGCCGATCTTACATGGGAACGCTTAACGAGCGACAATCCAGTCAAGATGATTATCGATTCAGGAGGAGCTCGTGCATCGAAAGATCAACTGAAACAGCTCTGTGCTATCAAAGGTTTGGTGGTTGATCCGCTTGGAAAAATTGTGGAACTACCAACCAAGAGTAACTATCGCGAGGGACTTAATATCTTTGAATATGTTACGTCTACCCGTGGATCACGGAAAGGACTTACCGATTCGGCACTTAAGACTGCAGATGCCGGATACCTTACCCGCCGCTTGGTCGATGTCGCACATGATGTGATTATCCGATTGGATGACTGCGGTACGACCGAAGGATGGACGCTTTCCCGCAAAGACGGTCGTCAAGCGCCATTTGCTAACCGTATTGCTGGTCGCTATGCCGCTGAAGATGTGGTCGCACCAGGAAGCAAGAAAGTGCTCGTGAAGCAAGGTGAAGAGATCACTGAAGATCTTGCCCGTGAAGTAGATGCCGCAGGAGTTGAAGCAGTCGTGCTACGTTCACCGATTGCGTGTCAGGCAAAGATTGGTATTTGCGCAACCTGCTATGGTCGTGACTATGCCACCACCAAACCAGTAGAATTAGGAACACCTGTAGGTGTTATGGCTGCACAATCTATCGGAGAGCCTGGTACACAGCTTACCATGCGTGTGCGTCATGCTGGAGGTATCGTAGGACTCGACGTGACCCAAGGATTACCACGTGTGGAGGAGTTGTTTGAAGCGAGAACACCGAGAAATCTTTCACCAGTTTCAGAGATTGCTGGAAAAGCAGAGGTGACTGAAACCCCGCAAGGGTACAAGGTAGTGGTGACAAATAACACCATGAAGCCGCCAGAAGAGCGCGAATATCTCGTGCCACTCACCAGTGAAATTAACATAAAGACAGGTGATTTGATTGCCGCTGGTGACCAGCTTGGCAGTGGATATCTCGATATCAAAGAAGTATTGCAGGTGCGAGGGCTTAGTGGCGCACAGCATTACCTTATTGATGAAATTCAGAAGGTATATGAATCACAAGGTATTTCTATCCATGACAAGCATTTTGAGGCTATCGTCCGCAAGATGAGTGATAAGGTGCGCATCGATACCTCTGGAGACACGATGTTATTACCGGGAGAATTGGTAGACAAAAATCGGTTCCGCGAAGAGAACGCTCGGGTACTTGCAGAAGGTGGCGAACCGTCTACTGCACGTATTGTCATGTTGGGTATAACTCGCGCGGCGCTTTACACTGAAAGCTGGTTGTCAGCCGCAAGTTTCCAGGAAACAACCAATGTTTTGACCGATGCAGCGCTTGCTACCAAGGAAGATAAGTTGTTAGGACTCAAAGAAAACGTTATAATCGGACGACTTATTCCGGTTTCGGCAGAACGAGCCGCGATACAGGAGTAACAATTATATGCCAACAGTAAATCAATTAGTCAGACATGGTCGACATACCAAAGCCAAGAAAATTAAGGCTACGGCACTTCGGAAGTTTTTAAACAACAAAGAAGGTGTCACAAAGTCGATACCCGCTCCGTTTAAACGGGGAGTGGTCGTGTTGGTAAAAACCATGACACCAAAAAAACCAAACTCAGCACTCCGAAAGGTTGCTCGTGTGAGGTTGTCAAACAAGCAAGAAGTGACAGCATATATTCCTGGTATTGGACATGAGCTTACTGAACACGCAATCGTATTAATTCGTGGAGGTCGGGTACCCGATTTGCCAGGAGTAAAATACCATATTGTTCGTGGTAAGTATGACACCACTGGAGTAGTATCGAGGCGTCAAGGTCGAAGCCGATATGGTACGAAAACACAGAGTGGACCTGCAACTGCAGCAGCAAAATAATAGAAACCTATGAGAATAAGCAAAACATATCATAAATTACTTCCGGCTGATCCGGTGTACGGTAACCGTCTCGTTTCACGGTTCATAAACCGTGTGATGTTGAGTGGTAAAAAAACAGTAGCTCAGCAATTGGTCTACAAGGCGCTCGACATCATCAAAGAAAAAGGTGAAGATCCGATTAAAGTATTTGAAACAGCAATCAACAATGTCGGCCCTAAGACGGAAGTAAAAGCACGCAGAGTCGGAGGAGCAAGTTATCAGGTTCCGATGGAAGTACGTGGAGACCGGAGAGTGGCACTCGCGATACGCTGGATAGTTGAGTTTGCCAAGAAACGATCAAATCGTGAATTTCACTCCTATGCCGAAAAGCTCGCGGTAGAGCTTTTGGATGCTTCAAAAAATGTTGGTGAGGCTATTAAAAAGCGTGACACAGTACACCGTATGGCTGATGCTAACAAAGCATTTGCACACTTTAAGTGGTAAATTGCCTTAAGGTACTTCATGCCGGCAGAATTGCTTACCATCGATAGAACTCCTACGATTTGGGGCGACACCGATCCTGTAGAACGATTTGTTTCCCGTGATTTACATAACTCTTTTGACGTGCGAATGCTACGAATTGATCAGCGGATTCGGGTAGGTGTCCCACTTCGGCCCAACAGGCGAACACCTCCAGTATTTGCTGAATGTCGCAACGATCAAGAATTTCCGAAACTTATGAAAGCTGCGGCACCAGCATATCGGTATGGATGGGGTATGGGGGTACTCGTTGTTGATCATGACATGCTGCGCTCAGCGCGGTTTTGGTTTCCAGAAAGCAGCGCCCATCGCTTGGCGGACTACGTGCACTTGGTTTATGATCAGATCTCACCAGTGATAGTGATCCCCCCACATCATCAGATTATGGTGAATAGTAGATTACAGTTTGGACTTGCCCCGTCTCAGGGGATACTCGAGCGGTATTATGTAGCTGATTGACGTTATGAAACGATTATCCTCTATCCGACAACATTTGCTTTCGGTTGATCCAACACTCACGTCTATTATTTCCCATCTTGGCGACAAACCACTTTCCGTTTCAAAAGATCCGTTTTCGGATTTAGTTGAAGCGATTATTAATCAACAGCTATCTGAGAAAGCCGGAAGTACAATTTTTGCGCGATTTACTGCATCGTTTCCCCAAGGTACGTTGACACCACAACATATACTCAAGCGTTCGGATCAATCATTGCGGGATTTGGGAGTGTCGTGGTCAAAGGTAACGTATATGAAATCCCTCGCCGAAGCGGTTTCGAAAAAGCACTTGATATTGGCTGATTTGGATAAGATGGATGACGAGGGTGTTATAACAGAGCTTACGAAAATAAAGGGAATTGGACGGTGGACTGCGGAAATGTTTCTGATGTTTTCATTGGGAAGGGAAGATGTGTTTTCTTATGGCGACTTGGGTCTTCGGCGCGCGATAGCGAAGCTTTATAAATTTCGTGATTATCCGACTACAAAACAAATGGAAAAAATAGTAAAAAAATGGCAACCATATCGCACGTTTGTCGCAAAAATGCTTTGGGCGTCTTTGGATACACGAGAATAATATACACCGTTTCATTTGTGGTATAAAACACGTTACTATAGTTATATGAAGGCGAAAGTGATATTTCTCCTGATCGTTCTTTTTGCCTTGATGTATGGCGGCTGGTTTGTCTACAGAAACTTTCGGGGAGCAGGGCCAGCATTTGGACCGATACCAGCAGTCACCCTCAACCCTTCTCAAGGTGCTACATCTGAGATAATCGCAACAAATACGACAGGTTTGCCACTCACATTGCCAGCGCAGGTGTCTATCGCTCTATTTGCTAAAAACTTAGGTAATCCGCGTGTGCTCGCGTTCGATCCTGAGGGAGCGCTGGTGGTAAGCGTTCCGTCACAGAGCAAAGTGGTGGCCTTACCCGATCGAAATGCTGATGGTGTTGCTGACGAAACGATGACAGTCGCTGAGGGATTGAATTTGCCGCATGGGTTGGCGTTTCGGGATGGAAAAATCTATATAGCCGAAACACATCAGGTCGCCATGTATGACTATAACGTGACAACCAAGAAAGCAGAGAACAAGAAAAAACTATTTGATTTGCCAGCGGGTGGTAATCATTTTTCTCGTACGATTGGGTTTGGTCCTGATGGCAAGCTCTACACATCTATTGGGTCAAGTTGTAATGTGTGCAACGAAAAAGATCCAAGACGCGCCAAGATTTTTATATCAAACGCGGACGGGTCTGATTTTCGAGAGTATGCCTCTGGGTTAAGAAATAGCGTGTTTTTTGTCTGGCATCCTATCACGCGTGAGATGTGGGCGACTGATATGGGTAGAGACCTACTTGGTGACAACACACCACCTGAAGAGGTAAATATCGTGCGAAGCGGAGGCTTTTATGGTTGGCCATATTGCTACAATAATCGCGTGCACGACCGCGCTTTTGATAGTTCTGATAATGCCAAACGAATATGTGAAGGAAGTATTCCGCCACATATTACTTTTCAGGCACATTCAGCCCCTTTGGGACTTTCATTTATTCCAGATAGTTGGCCGGAGGAGTATCGAGGAGACTTGCTCGTTTCGTATCACGGTTCATGGAATAGAAGTTCTCCTACGGGTTACAAAGTCGTGAGATTTGATTTGAATTCGCAGCTTATGGCAACGAGCGAGACAGATTTTATTGCAGGTTTTCTTCAGGGAGACGGTGCGCTCGGGCGACCGGTAGATTTGTTGTTTGATGATAAAGGTGCGCTGTTTGTGTCTGATGATAAGGCTGGGTCGATTTATCGAGTGATGATTGCTCCATAACTTCTTTTCCTTGCATTTGTTTGACATCGATTATCCTTGAGGACTATACTCTCCGCGCATGCTTGAAACAGTAGGTTTCCGCAATCCGTTTGATACACATGAATTATGCATCAAGCCCTACCTCGATGCAGTGACTGGATTGGGAAGTTTGCGCACTACTATCAGAGATTTTCGCGCGTTTGATCGTGACCAAGTAGCACCTCGAGTCCGTCCTGAAAAACAGCGACTTCACCGTATTGCTACCCACCCACTTATACTATGGACACTTGGCCTCCATCAGGTAGGCGCAAAGCGTTTGGGGAAAAGTGAAGCGACCTATGATCAGGTGGTCGCAATACATACAACGCTTAAGCGAGCGACACGTAGGCTGCCTCCCGGTATGGGGGATTTGATACACGCCTTTGATCACGAGGGTTCATGTGAAGGTGTCTGGGGTCAGGAGTATGATCAAGAGACATATAAAGATGAAGCGGGAGAGTGGCATCTTGGTATACGCCACGATACGATAAAAGGCCCGTTTTCGAGTTGTGAGTGATGTGTTAGTTGCCGCTGTGTTTTTTTCGAAGCGAACGGACATCCTCACGTAAGTGACGCAGTTCTTGGGATATCCCTGTCCGAACCTCTTTATTGCTGTAAGTCATGATCGCATAAATGAGAATATCTATAAGTTCTCGTGATGTGTTGCCATGAGAAAAATGGAGTGCCACATCGGCAAACACACCCACACCTACTCCTATCTGATATACCTCGGGAGTTTGTGCGGCACGTTTGAGTCTCGCAAAAAATGGAGGCTTCTGTTTTTGTTCCACTGACATACATGTATAGCGTTACAGGCAGGGAAAATTAACCAAACGTAAATGCGTAAAGCTCTATGTCACCATCCAACACTTCAAGCTTTAGGATGTGACGCCCAGGGGCAGGGAGCTTGATAAGTTTATATAGTCTATCTTCATTTATTTTTACGTTGCCACCTTGTACATCCTCACCTTTGTATACATCGGGCACCGGAACGTCATCAAGATATACTCTTATCCCTCCTGCAGCTCCTGGTGTATTTGGACGTATCACGAGAAACACTTCTGCGGCTTCGAAGTGATAGGTAAGGGTGGCACCTGTCGTGGGCATGGCACGCTCTGCTCCAATAGTCCATGTGCCATGGAGTGCAAATCTATTGCTTTGTATATTTACTGGGGTCGTAAACGTAGTCGCTTTATTTGGTACAACCCGTTCAGGAGAGACGAGACCTGCCATACGTTCGTATCCAAGATATGTTTCTGGTGTTCGTGATTGTACCTGATAGGTTGGATTTGCAACCTGTTCGTCAACAGTTACGCCAGTTTCTTCGAGGAGTTTCTGTATCATTTTTTCTGTTTCATCATAGTCTCCTTCACCAAAATGGGTATAACGGATTTTTCCATTTTTATCGGTCATATATTTTGCCGGCCAATAACGGTTTGTGTAGGCTTGCCAAGTGGCGTAGTTATTGTCCTGCATAACAGGGTATTGTATGCCAAAATCTTGGATAGCTTTTTTTACATTGTCTGGGTTTTTTTCAAATTCAAATTCTGGCGTGTGTACTCCGACAATCACAAGTCCTTTGTCTTTATATTTTTCATGCCACGAAGTGAGATAGGGTAATGTGCGGATACAGTTAATGCACGTATACGTCCAGAAATCGACCAATACAACCTTACCTCGTAGTTCACGCATAGATAACGGTTGCGAGTTAAACCATTGCCCACCTGGAATAAATTCGGGCGCATTACCATAGTTTTCGGAAAGTAAATCTGTCAGCATAGGAGACCCTCCTTTTAGCGTATCAAGTTGATTACGAACGATAGCGTTGTCTTCAAGAATAGTAAGCCCTGTGCCATATGAGGGGAAGGTTTCTAATATATATGTTTGAAATTTTCTGTCCCATGAATTCAATATCGCAAGTGCAGTAAGAAGCATGAGTACTCCAAATGCTTTTTGGATGGTTGTTGTGTTTTTTAGTAACCATGGATGGTTGGTAAGTAAATTTCTGCCTCCTATGGTGATAGCAAGAAGTGGTATCGCGGTGCCAATAGCATACGATAACGTAATAATAATCGCGTTTAATCCGACACTACTTGTTGCAGCAAGTGTAATAATAGAGGCGAGTATAGGCCCGACACATGGCGTCCATAAGAGTCCCAAGCTCATGCCAACGAGAATTCCTGATAGGTAACCATCCTGGGTGTTTTGTTTGGGGGCTAGTTGAGTGAGGCGGGAAAATATTTTTTCGGTTGCTTTCTGTAGCATAGGCACGAGTAAGCTAATGCCAAAAAACGAGATGATAACAACAGCAGTCATGCGAAGCGTGTCAGGTGATAGCCCAGTTGCTCGCACGATAGCGGAGAGGAATAAGGTAAAAAAAGTAAAACTCAGGATAAAACCTGTTACTACCCCCATGGGGCGGCGCTTTCCTCCAGTTATAGAACCTGAAAGGACGATAGGAAGAATAGGGAGGATACAGGGTGAAAGGATGGTGATAATACCTCCCAAAAACGCAAAAAGAATAAGGATGATCATGTTATTACTTTGTGTTTTCGATTAATTCTTCAAGGCCACCACCATTCCACTTTGTGACTTCACGGCCCATATCATCTACCTGTACAAAAGTGTGCTGGTACGTAACGTTATATTGTTTTTTAAGATCGGTTGAAGAGTCATAGTCTGTTTTAAGCAGAACTATATCGTTCGGAATACTATCAGCTTTTGCTTGAAACTCAGCGTCTGCCGGTCGGCAGGTGGGACACCATGGCGCGTGGAAAAAGAGGACGCGTTTTTTGCCCTTTGCTGTTTCAAACGCGGCCTTGGAGTAGGTGACATACCGAGAGTCTGGTGTCATTTTTTCGTCTTTCTGTAAAATCACAGGTGTAGAAGGTGTCCCGGTATTTGTCTGGTTGTTGGTCATGAGCGCGTCAGTTGTTGCGGTGTTTGATCGAGGTTTGGACATGAAATACATGCCTCCACCAACGAGTGTGACAAGACCGAAAACAACTATGAGTTTCGTATTCATACTCTATTCCTTTCTATGAAGCGATTGGAACATAATGATTATTTATCTTTCATCATTTTGTCGTCACCAGTTGCTTCCATCATTTTGTCAGCGCCTGTGTTACCAGTTGCTTCCATCATAGCGTCTTTATTTTCCATCATAGTGTCGGTGGCGCTCGCGCCAGTTGCTTCCATCATGGTATCTTTTTTCTCTTCCATCATGCTTTCTGTGGTTGATGTTTGTTGCCCTTTAACTGCTGCGTATCCTACCACTAATACGATGATGACACCGACTATCCAAAGAAGTTTATTGTTCATAGCTGTCCTTCTATTAAGAAAATATTTGTACTATACCTAACAATAAATTGTCTTATGAGAAATGTCAAGTAGACTTAACATCACGAGGATGCTACTGAGTGATTTGGGTGTAGAGGCGGACAAGAATTTTTGTAAGCAGCATGATGCCAAGTGCACCGATAAGCCACGGGTCTATGTTATGTTGAAGTGCTTGAGTAATAATTCCCAGTGTGAGCACTGATGATCCTACAAAAAATGATATTCTTCCAGCGGTTAACTGATGCGCGTGTTCCCGTTCGTCCGCAGCTTTTTCCTTCCATATAAATCCAAGATATACAAAAAAAGCGAGAACAAAAATAACCAAAAAGATCATTTCTGAAGATTTTGGCATGAGTAATCCGGGTGGACTAATAAAAGCGGTGAGTAAAAGGATAAGTAATATTGCCGATATAATCTCGCCAATATAGTAATGAGTTATTTTTTGCATATTTCAAATATCGATTCTACAGGTTTATGAAAGTAATGTGCAATTTTTAGGGCGAGTAGTAAAGAAGGTGTGTACGATCCTTTTTCTATTGAGATGATCGTTTGACGTGTGACACCGATCGCAAATGCTAATTGTTCTTGCGTAATTTTTGCTTTGGTGCGCAGGGTGATCACTGAGTTTTCAATTGTTTCCATGAGATATGGCTGATTATACCCCAGTATTTTCAAAACAAACAATCAGGGGTTGACTATAACGTTACGTTATAGTTTACTATCGCCATTATGATCTACACAGTTCAACAATTATCGAAGCTTGCTGGCATAAGCGTCCGCACGCTTCACTATTATGATGAAGTGGGTTTGCTTCACCCGTCTTTCGTGCGCCCAAATGGGTATCGGATCTATGAGGAAAAAGAGGTGCACAAGTTGCAGCAGATTTTGCTTTTTCGAGAGCTGGAATTTCCATTGGATCAGATAAAAAGCATGATGGCAGCAAAAAACTTTGACATCAAACAAGCCCTCAAGGATCAATATCGATTACTTGAGCTTAAAAAAGCAAAAATACAACGGTTAATGGATGTCGTTGATGTGCGATTGAAGGGAGGTGATACTATGACGGATAAAACTACATTTGGTGTATTTACTGACAAACAATTGGAAAACTACAAAAAAGAAGCACGGAAGCGATGGGGCAACACTGATGCCTACAAGCAATCGGTGGAGCGAACAAAACACTGGACAAAAGAAGATTATAACCGTATCGCGGAAGAAGGAACAAAATTTACCGCCAAGCTTGCGTCACTTATGGACAGAGGAGTAGCAGATGATGAGGTGCAGCACATGATAGAGAAACACTATCAGGGAATTCAGACTTTTTATGATTGTCCGATAGATATGTATAGAAATTTAGGACAGATGTATGTCGATGATTCACGATTTACTGCATACTACGACAAGTTTCGTTCCGGTATGGCGGTATTTATGAAAGATGCAATCGCGTATTACTGTGATCACCACGCGATATAACAATAGGCCTCCGGGGTGATACGTACACCTCGGAGGTGTTGCTGATGGAGCACTGTGTTATGCTCTGCTTTGTATGAAAAGCCCTTTAACTACTATTCCCGGGGTTGGAAAAAGTATTGCCGCTGATCTAGAAGGTATTGGGGTTTACCAAGTGAACGATCTTATAGGAAAAGACCCTGAACAACTGTATCAGCAGATATGTAACAAACAAGGGGTGGTGGTTGATAGGTGCTTATTATATGTCATGCGATGTGCGGTGTATTTCGCATCACATAAAATTCATGACCCAGAATTACTTAAATGGTGGAAGTGGAAGGATGCGTAAAATTCTATAGACAGGCGGAAGAAAATTTAGTACAATCATTCTCGTTGTACTGATGAAGCATACTTTTGCTTCCCTCAATCAGGGGAGCTTTTTTTCATTTTATGGCTAATCCACAAACAACCATTACAGAAAATCGTGATGTTCCGCTCGATAAAGTGCGTAACATTGGTATTATCGCGCACATAGATGCCGGCAAGACTACCACCACAGAGCGTATTCTTTATTACACCGGACGAAGTTACAAAATCGGCGACATTGATGAGGGTACGACACAAATGGACTGGATGGAACAGGAAAAGGAAAGAGGCATTACCATCGTCTCCGCCGCTACCACTACTTTTTGGAAAGGTTATCGTTTTAATATCATCGACACTCCAGGACACGTAGATTTTACTGCGGAAGTAGAGCGATCACTTCGAGTACTTGATGGAGGTATCACTGTCCTTGATGCCGAGGAGGGCGTACAGAGTCAATCAGAAACGGTGTGGCATCAGGCAGATAAATACAAAGTGCCGCGTATTTGTTTCGTGAATAAAATGGACAAAATTGGTGCTGACTTTAGACACACGATCCAGCAGATCGAAGAACGCTTGGGCGCGCGCACTGCTGTCATGGTTGTACCGATTGGTCGTGAGTCCACCTACAAAGGATTAGTAGACCTGCTTACCCGTAAGGCATATGTATGGAATTCTGATGATTTAGGAAGTCACCCTGACGAGCTTCCGGAAATTCCTGCAGATTTAGTCCAAGAAGTCGAAACTTCACGAACCGCTTTAATTGAACGTATTTCCGAAACTGATGACGCGTTGCTTGAAAAATTCTTGGCTGGCGAGGAGCCAACCGTAGAAGAGTTGAAAGCAGCGCTCAGGCGCGCAGTTATTGCGTATAAGTTAGTTCCTATTTACTGTGGAACTAGCCTTCGGAATAAGGGAGTGCAACCACTTTTGGATGCAGTGGTTGATTATCTTCCTTCCCCGTTAGATTTGCCGGAAGTGACCGGTATTCATCCAAAAACCGAAGAGCCGGTATCAAGAAAACGTATCATTGAGGATACATTTTCTGGGTTGGCATTTAAAATTCAGATTGATCCACACGTTGGAAAGCTCACGTATGTTCGACTTTACTCTGGAAAATTAGTTTCTGGTTCATATACTTATAATTCCAGTAAAGGTGCAGAAGAGCGCGTTGGACGGTTGTTATTGATGCACGCAAATCAGCGAGAAGAAATCAAAGAAGCATACGCTGGAGAAATCGTTGCGGTCGTAGGACTCAAGGATACCATCACTGGAGATTCGCTTTGTGACAAAGAGAACCCGATCGTGCTTGAAAAAATTACGTTCCCTGAGCCTGTTATTTCACTTGCTATTGAGCCAAAGACGAAAAACGATCAAGAAAAAATGGGATACGCACTGCAGCGTCTTTCTGAAGAAGATCCTACGTTTAAAATTAAATCCAATCCCGAAACGAACCAGACAATTATTTGGGGTATGGGAGAGTTGCATTTGGAAATTTTGGTCGATCGCATGAAGCGTGAATTCAAAGTAGAAGCAAATGTTGGTGCTCCACAGGTTGCCTACAAAGAAACGATTAGAAAACTTGCTGAAGGAGAAGGTAAGTATATCCGTCAGACCGGAGGACGAGGTCAATATGGTCATGCAATGATTAAAATTGAACCCAAAGCGAGAGGTGAAGGATTTGAGTTTATCGACGCGATCAAAGGAGGAGCAATCCCCAACGAGTTCATCGCACCTATTGGCAAAGGTATCAAGGAAGCCATGGAAAATGGTGTATTGGCAGGGTATCCATTGGTCGATATGTCTGCAACTCTGTATGACGGAAGTTATCATGATGTCGACTCATCTGAAATG
>DJCU01000016.1:0-502 GCA_002430725.1 Candidatus Gottesmanbacteria bacterium UBA5942 | reverse complement strand
ATGGCATTTAAGATAGCAGGAAGTATGGCGCTCCAGGATGCCGTCAAACACGCAGACCCGACTATATTAGAGCCGATCATGAAGGTGGAGGTCACCACTCCTGATGAATACATGGGAGATTGTATCGGAGATCTTTCTGCCAGGCGCGCGCAAATCATGGGAAGCGAACAGCGTGGTACAGTAACCGTTATTTTGGCTATGGTGCCGCTTGCTGAGCTTTCGGGGTATGCTACCGTGCTACGGAGTTTGTCGAAGGGTCGCGCGACATACTACATGGAGCCTTCGCATTATGAAGAGGTGCCGAAGAATATTCAGGAAAAGATTATTGCGAAAAATGTCTAGTATGTGCTAAAATGTCGAAAGCGACTTATTTTTTAAGGTCGAGTATTTATTTTTTATAAACTATTCACGTTTTTTCTAAGGAGGAAATATGGCAGATGCAGCTAAATTTGTTCGAACAAAACCACATTTGAATATTGGTACTATTGGTCACGTTGACCAT
>DJCU01000010.1:1101-17885 GCA_002430725.1 Candidatus Gottesmanbacteria bacterium UBA5942 | reverse complement strand
TATTAATCCAGAACAAATGAATATTATTACCATTGGGTTAAAACAATATTTTAAGGAGGATTATATTTCTACTCTGCATATTTTAATCCCGCAATTTGAAGCGTTACTCTTGAGTATTGCACAGAGATGCGGTATTGATATTTTCGCAATTGATAAAAAAAGAGACCTTGCCACCCGTACAGCAATATTATCTGAATATCATTTAGACTCTGAGGAGTTTAAGAAAACATTTGGAGAAGATTTTTGCCGACAAGTAAAATTTATTCTCTTTGAGCCATTGGGGTATAAATTACGTCATAAAGTTGCTCATGGAGAGATTACATTGAAAGAGTGCAATTTTAGAAACGCCAACTTAATCATTTATTTATATCTTGTTTTGCTCTCAAGGGTGGAAGTTAAGAATAAAAACTCCCAAACCACAGATATTTAATCCCATGGCTTCTCGACATACTTGAATAGTATTTCTCTTACAAACTTGAACGTGTCCTCAAACCATGAGTGAGTGTATGTTGCACCCGTAAACAAGCTCAGGAGCCTTTCTCTGTCTGCATGTATAATGGCATTTCGGTAGTCCACGAGTTTTTCGATACACTCAATTTTTTCTTTTTCATAACCCATGATTTTAAGACCACTGACAATAAACGATTTCTTTGACCTCTCGCCCTTAGGGACAAGAATACTTTCAAGAACAGTACAACTATCAATTGTTCTGTCGTTATTGGAGAAACGCTCTTGGCTCCTTCTGAAAATGTCAAAAGCCATTGGCCTCATGTCGTATGCTTTTTTGAAGTTCGCATAATAAGTAGCAAACTCAGTATCAATTTCTTTATCGAGATATTCTTCATATCTAGGACTGGCATTGGAGAGAATAAATCCACCATAGCCTGATGAGTCGTCAGCGGGGAGAATTGCTGCAAGTCCCGCTTTTCCTTCTCCATAGACCACAAATGCTGCATCAATCATGTTCAGGAGTTTTATCGAAATACCTGGAATAGGCTCACTTGCTCCATCGTCAAATGTATAATCTACATCAAGAACAGCCTCATATCCCATTCTCATGCTATGTTTTTTGAAAATCTCGTGCTCATTCTCCAGCAGGTTCACACTCCGTAACACCACATCTTTTTCAAGTTGGATGGGCTCTCCCTTTAGTGGTTTTATTCCGTAAACTGGAACAATAAATTTGACTGTTTCCATGAGGTGATTATACCTGAATAGCACACCGCTAGCTATATGACAAGAACCTTATAATGTTTTCAAGAGGTTGAAGTGGTGCTCGTAGTGTTTGCCAAACTCCGTGAACGCATCAAAATTGCTGAACATATATGACTCTTCCAGCCCGCTCTCTGTTTTGAGCGTCATGTCTCCGTACTTTACGATTGGAATTTGATAGTTCCCCTTGAACCGTTTATCACCTGAGCCATCTTTATTTGCCTTCTTCCAGGTGTGCTGGATTACCTCAGTGTCTTTGGGTACAGTTTCCTCTTCGATGTAGCCAGTGAGCTTGAATGAAGCATTGATGTCCCTGATGTCAAAAATGCCAAACTCCTCGTTACTCTTAAAGAGAATAAGAAATGTTGGGAAGAAGAATAAATCTGCTCCATTAGCATTGGGAATATAAAGGTGTGGAAGGTCTGATTTGATGAATTCTATTTCCAGTGTCTCAGAAGTAATTGGTGTTCTTTTAGTGGCTGTGGAAGCGACTGTACGGGCAACAACTCGGTTTATATCCTCAGCATAGGTCATATCCCAAATTTTCTCACTCTTCATCAATTCATTGAACGCATCAACGACATTCAGCCAGCTTTTTTCCAACTGCGATTTATCGGCAAAGTTGAGCTTTACATACGTCTCTGCCAACTGTGCTTCCAAATCTTTTACCACTGCCTGTTGGTTGGTTCTTGAAACGGCAATCCCTTTATAGAAAAAGCCAACAATGAGGAGGTAGCTCCCAAAGTGTGCGGTTGATAGGAAAAAGAGTTTTGTTTTTGCAGAACCAAGAGCAGTAATGAGTTCCTGACGCTGGTTATAAATGTCTGATACTTGTACTCTGAGGTCTTCAAAGTTTTTACTGGTGACGGTGAGTGCTTTGCTGGAACTGCGGATAATGTTCCCTGTGTTGTTGATTTCAATCCCTGGTCTTAATTCCTCATTACTTGGGGTGTGGGAGCTGGTTGAGTGGTGACCTCCACCTTTCCCAATATCGTCAATGCTGAAAGAGGTTTTGTTATACACCTTGTTGTACATTGCTCTTTTGGGATTGGTAAGCATTCCCATGCCTCGTGGAGCTTTGAGTCCCATGCTATGACGGACAACTCTTTTCCAAGATGTTCGAGCAGCAATTCTTCTTTTGAGTGATGGTGTGCGAAGACCAAATTTCATATCACTAACTTGTATTTTAGCTTAAGGGAATAAGTAACACAACGCTAGATACATCTATAGGAGGCTACGTGTTTACTCTGCCTTGGATGCCATCAGGGGAGGTAAGCGGTTTTTAATGCCACTACCCACCCCACGGGGGGGCACAAGAGGCATGTAATGATTAAACAAACTACTGAGGGGACTAGGGCTTGAAGTGGTGAGTCTTAACGAAAGGAGCTCTTGCCTGCTCTATCTGTCCTAATTTATTTCTCTCAATTATTATTCTTGCTTTTCGTAAATTGGGTAAGCGTAGCTTGAAGCTAAAGGGGATAAAATGTTGGGTTACGTTCTGCGCATCCCAACTTTTAAATTCATGTGCTCTATTGTACCCTAAAATTCTCTTGCAAACGAAATCAACGAAGGTTATGAGGAATTTTGTTTTGGTTTACTAATTCCTGCAGAGCACTCCCTAAATCTGCGATATTCCCTAGTTCTCGAACAGGCACCCACTTGTACTCGGTGTGTTCTCTACTAAGCTTCACTTGGATATTTTTATCAACGGGTAACGCAAAAGTAAGTCTATCCACCGGCTGATTTGTAGACGTGGTAATCTGCTGATGTGCCACGAACGTAAGCGCCTTGGAGTTATCCTGCGACCACCCGATCTCTTCTTTGAGCTCTCTGGTAAGCTCTGACGGCACTGCGCCACCTTTTGTCAGGGTAGCAATATCCACTTCACTCTCTACTCTTCCTCCTGGTATGTCCCAATAACTTTTTCCATCACCGTACGCGTCAGGGTTTCGTTTGAGTAAAAGTATTTCATCTTCCGGGGTAACGAGCAGCACTTTTATACCGATTTGAGAAGGACGAACATGCAGTTCTTTTGTGTGCTCACTTTCCGCCATAGCGAGTAAATAGAATGTCTATAGATGTACGCGAGAATTATAGCATGCGACCAAGCCTAAGCGGGTGGTATACTTAACGCTCTTATGCTTATCACTGCCCTCCAGCTATCCAAAACCATTGGCGCCAAAACGCTTTTTACCGATCTGGATTTCCATATAGCACCAAACGAAAAAGTGGCACTCATCGGCCGCAACGGACAGGGCAAATCCACACTCCTTAATATCATCGGTGGGCTGGATACTGACTATACTGGCAATCTCACCAGAAAGAAAAACCTCCGCACTGTTCTCACGAAACAGGAACACCTAACCGACAATACGCTATCAGCGCTCGACTATATCCTACAGAGTGTGCCTCGCTATATAGAATACGAAAAAGTGCTCACAGGATTTGAAAAAGAACACCACACCGATATGCACCTCTATACAGAAGCAGTCGAATATTTTTCCGAGCACGGTTACTACTACATAAAAGATTTGATTATGGGTACGCTCAATGATTTCCAGATATCAGATGAAAAAGCTCATCACCCACTGGTGACACTCTCAGGTGGTGAAAAACGCTTTGTGGAGCTTACCCGCATGATGTATTCGCAAGCGGAGCTGCTGCTGATCGATGAACCGACCAATCACATGGACTATGTGGGGAAAGAGCAATTTATCTCTTGGATGCTCACCGTAGAAGCAGGGGTACTCGTCGTGACCCATGACCGCGATGTGTTAAAGCATGTCGACCGCATCATAGAGCTCAAAGATCAGCGCATAACCTCATACAAAGGAAACTACGAACAATACCTAAAACTCAATACCGCGCAAACGACTAGCTCGGTCGTGAATTACCAAAATCAGATGAAAAAGCTTGCCGAAGCCAAAAAAAGGGTGGAATGGGGACTTGCAATGCGGGCCAAAAGCAAAGCGTGGAAAGTGCGCTACGACCACTGGGTCAAGGATTACGAAAAAATAAAATCCGAAACAGTGAAGCCTTCGTTTTGGATAGACCAAGATTCGGTTGCAGACCTCGATAAAGCGGTGTCAGACTCGTACCACAAATTTAAAGAAAAAAACGTACGCATCGCAATTCCATCGAACAAAGAGCGCATTAGTCAGCTTGTAGGGGTAAAAAATTTGTCGCTCGGATACAGTAGCCCCCTATTTCGCGATGTCACCTTTGCGTTTGGCAGCACACAACGACAATTTATCAAAGGGCGCAATGGTGCTGGTAAAAGTACACTCGTCAAAACCATCATTTCCCGTTACCACGATGAAACGCCCAAAGCGACCATATTTGAGGGAGAGATCAAACTCGCTTCCAATTTACGCATCGGACAATACAATCAGGAAATTGACCCCATATATTTAGAACAAACATTGGAACAAGCCATAAACAACGTATACGCAAGTCTCCATATCCCCATCGATCTCGGAAAAGTAAAAAGCACGATGTCGCAGTACCTATTTGACCCAGTCGTAGACGCGAGACAAAAAATTATTGACCTATCGGGAGGGCAAAAAGCGCGATTTCAACTTATCAAAATGTTTGCGAATAACCCCAATCTCCTTATTCTCGATGAGCCCACCAATCATCTCGACCTGCCGTCCATCGAGGAACTTGAAAACGCGCTGCAGCAATATGATGGCGGTATCCTCTACATTTCTCACGACACCAGCTTTATTTCCAAACTGGGTGGCGATGTGGTGGAAATTTAGATTTTTTCCTTCTACAATAGTAGTGACATGCTGCCCCCAGAACAGACACTGCAAGATATTAAAAACCTCAAAATTCAGGGAGCGACCAATGTGGCACTCGCTGTCTTGGACGCGCTCGCGCACGCGATAGAAAAGCAACCAGACATCTCTTGCTACGAGCTCACCAAGCTTGGCGAAGCGCTTGCTTATGCCCGCCCTACCGAGCCATTGGCACAAAATGCAGTGCGGTATATAAGTGCGGGGTGCACAGAGGAAGCCACCAAGCGTATCGCTGCCTACAAAACATATATAGAAAAAGGAAAGCTCGCTATCCCCAATCTTGGCGTGCCACTTTTGAGTGACGGAGGCGTGTACCTCACGCTTTGCCACTCATCGACCACCGTCAAGCTATTTACTGCTGCACGTGCCAAAGGCGCGTACTTTTCGCTCTATGTCGCTGAAACCCGACCACGTTTCCAAGGGCGTATCACCGCCAAAGAACTGCTCGATGCAGGATTTGATGATGTCACGATGACAGTCGATGATGTCGCAATATCGCTGATCGAAGGCAGAGTTGGCAAAATCGATGCAGTATTTATCGGAGCTGATCTCATAAACGACAAAGGGTTTGTCAATAAAATCGGCTCGCTCGCAGTCACGACTGCCGCCAAACGGAAACATATCCCTGTCTACGTGCTTACCACACTTTTAAAATACGACCCTACCCCGTTTTCGCCAGCGATGATCGAAACAAGAAGCAGCGAAGAAATCTGGGAAGATGCGCCCGAAAACTTGAAGTTTTACTCACCTGCATTTGATTACGTACCATATATGAGCAATGTGCATGTAGTGTGCGAAGATGGGGTGATTTCGGGGCGTCAGGTAAAAAAAGCGACAAATAAACACTATCCTTTTGTATTCGATACAGGGTATGATAAATATCTGCACTATGGCAAATCGGTATATCCACTATCTCGCCCTTAACGAAACGGTCGATAAGACCAAACACATCATCGCGACCTTCACCCTCAAGGTGGAGGGCGAACCGTTTGATAAAACCGCAGGTGGTGTGGCTGCAGAATCGTCTGTCGGTACGTGGACGGACATAGGGCTGGAAGAAAAAGCGATCTGGGATAAACTTCATGCCAAAGTCATCGACATGGATGAGAGCACAGGTCGCATCACAGTGGCGTACCCGTTGGATTTGTTTGAAGCAGGAAGTATCCCCCAACTTCTCTCGTCTATCACCGGCAATGTATTTGGCCTCAAAGAAATCGTAGGACTCCGGCTCGAGGATTTGGAATTTCCGGAGGTGTTTGTCAAATCATTCCCCGGCCCTGCGCTAGGTATCGAAGGGATACGGGCGCTTACCGGAGTAAAAGATAGTCCGCTTACCGGCTCTATCATCAAACCCAAATTAGGACTGACCAGTGTCCGCCACGCAGAAGCGTGTATGGAGGTGTGGGACGGAGGGGTCAACCTCGTCAAAGACGATGAGAACCTCGCTAACATGACGTTTGATAATTTCTACACCCGTGTGGATGAGGTCACCCGCCGCATGAAAGAAAAGAATTATCTCGAAATCGGCAAAGCGAAAGTACATGCCTTTAACATCACGGCAAGCTACGAAGAAATGATGAAGCGCGCAAACTACGTGCGCGACAGCGGCGCCAACTGCCTGATGATAGATGTCCTCACTGCAGGATTTGCCGCGACCCAAGGGATACGCAATAGAAATTATGGTCTGATGATCCACGGGCACCGCGCCATGCACGCTGCGTTCACCCGCTCACGGCAGTACGGTATCTCTATGCTCGTGATTGCGAAACTCGCCAGACTTGCGGGTATCGACTCGTTCCACACGGGAACGGTCGTCGGCAAAATGGAGGGCGGAAAAGAAGAAGTGGTGACGATCAACAACTTCCTGCGGAGTGAATGGTACGGACTCAAAACCACGCTCCCCACCGCATCGGGTGGACTGCACCCAGGGCACATCCCTGATCTCGTGTCTATCCTCGGCAAAGACTTGCTCATGAACTTCGGCGGCGGCATCCACGGGCATCCCGATGGAACACCCGCAGGCGCGCGCGCCATCGTCCAATCACTGAAAGCAACACTGGCGGGAACTCCCCTAGCTGATGCCAAAGACAGCCCCGAACTTCAACGGGCGCTTGAGAAGTGGATGGAAAAATAGCTGCTCTTTTTAACCCAATTACAAATACACCGAGGTTGTCATCATTGCGTAGCTTAGCGTGGATTCATTTGACTTTCTTACCAACGCCTAACTGCAACACTCGCGTAAGCATACCTTTTCTTTCTTCGGGCAACACATAGATTTCATGCAGTACGGCCTTAACGGTTGCAATAAGATAATCAAATTCTTCGCGTGTCCACGGTTCCCAATCCTTGTCCTCATGTAGCTCTTCACTCACCATATCTTGAATATTTGATAAGGCATCAAAGTATTCTCCGGCTACCAGTGTGTGCTTGTTCTTGAGCCATTTAATTTGTTCTTCATAAGATAGTGATCCCCCTTTATCATCTTTCACATGGGGAACGTTTTGGTCTTTCAGAAATTTATAAATTCCTTTTCGTAATGCCCCACTTGCCCCAATCAACCAATTCATCTTTCTACAACCATCTGCTTCAGCAATTAATTCACGAATAATTTTTGGTATTCTGTCATCAATTGTAAAAAAACTTGTCGGATGATGATAAAAGAAATATTTATCAAGGTGCTCAATTTGGTATTCTTCCTCATCGGGGAAATTTTGCGGCTCACTGCGGAAAGGATTTAAGTATCTTCCGTTACCATAACTACATATCCAATTATAGTAAGACAAGTGAAACGAACGGTTACCACAACCACTACATTTTATTATATAACCATAACATTTCCGCTCTTCTGACCAGTCAAATAAAAAATTGTCCACAACTTCGTAAACAACCGATCTTCTGTTGCAAAATGGACAGTTAAAACTATCATGACTAAGCAAATATTTTCGATCTAATTCCGATTGATCGCTCATATAAACTAATTTCAACGAAGTTCGGTCGGGGTGGCTGGGTTGGAGTCGCTCCAGGCGGACTTCGCCTGTATTTAATTGCCTCATTTATAACAGATAAAAAGCATGTTGGCAATCAGAAGAAATGACTGCCAATTCACGTATTCTTTTTATCAGAAAATATCCCTCCCTGACGCCCTATTTACCCTACACCCAGCTTCAGTTATAATACCTATAGGATATGAATGATCTTCTTCTCCGGTTTGGGTTGAGTTTCCTCGTGGGCGCAATTGTCGGACTTGAGCGCGAGTACCAGCACGATGAAAAAGGCTCGCGGGTGAAACGCGAAACCTCCATGGGGTTACGCTCTTATTCGCTGCTCTCGTTTTTGGGTGGCATTTGCGGATGGCTAACCATGGCAGGAAATCCACTCGGCATAGTCATTGCGGTACTTGCTGGTGCAATGCTCGTTTCGTACTACATTATGTCGAGCATCCGTACCCGCGATCATGGGCCTACTTCGGAAATAGGCGCGATTGCGACATTTTTTATGGGGGCACTTCTGTTCTTCCCCCAGTTCCCGATTGCGCTTATTTTTGCTGCCACCTTTGTGGTGACGTTTCTTCTTTCCCGCAAACAGGAAATCAAATCAATCGTGCGATCACTCCACATGTTTGAAACCAACGCGTTTGTCTTATACGGTATTATCGCACTTGTCATCCTTCCGTTCCTTCCAAATACATGGATACACGTAGGAGACCTGACGTTTATAAACCAACTTGCAACCGCCTACAACGCCCCGCTCGACCGCTTTGCAGCTATCGAGCTTATCAATCCCTACAGACTGTGGCTCGTGGTGACACTTATCACTGGCATTGATCTCTTGGGGTATGGGTTGCAGAAACTCATGGGTGGCAAAAAAGGCTGGCTTCTGGCGGCCATAAGTGGCGGATTTATTTCTTCTACTGCCGCAACGTTGGCGCTCGCCCAAAGGAGTAAAAAGGGTGGTGATACTACCGCGCTCGTAACTGCCGCGGTACTTTCTAACACCGCAAGCTTTGTGCAGATGATGCTTTTGCTTCTTCCCATAAATGCAGTATTTTTTACCAATAGCTCGCTCTTTTTTGCGGCTCTACTTGGCACAGGTATTGCAGTAAGTACATGGTTTCACTTTCGCTCAAGTAGCACTACCCAACAGGCACAAGCAGCGACTTCGGTATTTTCACTTCAATCAGCGCTCAAGTTTGCGGTCATATTTAGTCTTATCCGCACCGGCTCACAACTCGCACGCCAGTTATTTGGTGAAAGTGGCGTCATCCTCACGAGTGCGATCGGAGCAGTTGCCGGCATGGATGCTATCGTCATCACCATTGCCGACATGGCTGGCAAATCACTTTCGTTCACCAACGCCTTGGCTGCACTTGCAGTCGCAAATACGGTAAATCTCGGTATGAAAATTGTGTATACCAAAACAAACGGAACACCTGAATTTTTCCGCCAATTTGCTGTTGGGATGACGATTATCATTCTCGCGAGTGTGCTGTCGCTTCTTGTCCGCTAACAGATAACGAGTATTTGGGGGTACAATTTCCTTATGAAGGTTTCTGTCATCACTCACCCCAACAGTAAACGACCGAGAGTAGAAGAAGACCTTACCGGCATGCTTCATGTGTATGTCGCAGCTCCCCCGCTTGAGGGCAAGGCAAACATGGCGGCAATAGAAGCACTTGCAGAATATTACAAGGTAAAAAAATCAGCAGTCACACTATTATCCGGTCACACATCCAAACATAAGCGGTTTGAAATACAGGGAATACAGCCGCCCAACCTTATATAAACAGTGGTGACTGATCATCCGCTAAAGCGACAAATACCCGATCAAATAGTTTACAGGAGCGGTTACCATCATTATTCGCGCACGCCTGACAAATGTGGTCAAATTGTATGTTACCCCGCGCATCATAATCCGGCACAATCACTATCTCTCCCGAACGGATAGCGTCATACGACTCTTGTATCGCCTGTTTCATACCACGCGAAGTCGCGTTGGGGTATGCCTGCTCGAGGTACAGCTTTGCCTTGTGTCTCGGCAACCCGTTTTGCTTCGCCACATCGCCTACCGTCAGTGCGCTTAGCTTATGCGCTATCCGCTCTGCGAGCTTGTCAGAAGGAGTACCGATAACCAAAAACATGCTTTCGTTGCTTCTTAAGGCACGATAATTATGCTCTGACAGTCGCACTTCTTTTTTTCTCATAGAATGGCCAATTATACACTAGGCATGTCCTATAACAAATATAAGAAGCACGAAGGAGAAGTTAACGGAGGAACATCGCCCATGCCATCATGGCGAGGACAGAGATACTCATCACGATGGTAATAATTCGCGCGGCTTTTACCCCAAATAGCTCCGATAGTCGGATAACGAGAATAAGAAGCACAAACTGTGTTTCCCAGATAATGAGCGGTGGGTAGTGCACGACCCCTGGGGTCATGGGTACATCGCCCGGGATAAGCCACGACATAATCGTTTTTTGTTTGAGTACCACCATGTGAAATGCAATCAGAGCAAACGCAGCTCTCGCCCCCCAGTATTGTATTTGCCACCAAAGCTTTGCGCCCATAACACGAGTAGCAAATCTATTGGATATCGCAAATAAAATAAAAAGGACAATAAGCGCCTCAAGCCCCGGATACGCAGACAACGGACGTGACGTATAAAGTCCCCATGGCCCGTTTCGAGCAAGTGGAAACATGACAAGATACACATGTGCAAGTCCGGTAAAAAAACTCATGATACCGAGTTCTTTTCTGTACTTGAGCGCCCAATCGAACCGGTTAAACAGTCGAGACAGAGGCCCCAAAAGAAGCACAATACCCAGAAGAAACAACGTGCTTGCCGCCAAACTTACGTTGAGTGCAGACAGCCCCGCTTCACCCGAAGCGATAACCTCTATTTCATACAGACCAAACACCCACGCAGCGGTAAACAATCCTGCATAGACGTACTGAAGAATATCACTTCGAAGCATATAGAAATATTGTAACACCGATCACACCAAATTCGTGGCTTTTAATTCTTCAAGAAGCGCAAGTACTTCGGGCGCGGAGTTAGTCGCCATCGCCCGTACGCGCCAATCGGTCGCGCCATGAAAATTATTGATATAAATTTTATAAAACGTTTTAAGAATTGCGTAATTTTTGCGGTTGCCCCACACCTCGGTAAATAGCCGCACGTGCCGCTCCATCACTTCAAGGTGTTCTTGCGGTGTTCCTCTATGTGGCAAAGGAGATCGATCAAACGCCCAGGGATTTTGGAAAATTCCTCGCCCGATCATGACGCCATCCACGCGGTACATTTCGTATTTTTCTTGCGCTTCTTTCGCGTCTTTCACATCACCGTTTCCTACAATGATGGTATTCACCTTCATACGGTCACGAAGCTCTACCAATTTACCAACTTCTTCCCATCGCGCAGGAACTTTGGATAATTCCTTCGCAGTGCGGGCGTGGATAGTGAGTGCATCCAAGCCCTGCTCAAGAAGAAATGGCAGCCATGTATCTGCCACATTTTTTTTATTTCCCAATCTTGTTTTCACACTTACCGGTAGTGTTTTCTCTGCAGCCTTGATACCGTCTTTGATCGCCTGTATTGCTGCCGCAGCAATAGCAGGAGTATCAATCATCGCAGCTCCCCCACCATGGAGCATGACGGTTCTATCTGGACACCCCATATTGATATCAATACCATCAAATCCCATCAGCGCTGCTTCACGAGCAGTGTTATATAATGTTTCGGGATTTTTACCCCAAATCTGGGCAATAATTGGTTTTTCTTCCGGGGTATACACAAAATTATCCGCAACCGCTTTTTTTCCGGGTGAGCAAAATCCATCTGCAGAAGTAAATTCAGTGAAAAACACATCAGGCTTGGCGCAGGAGGCGACTATGCGCCGAAACACCGTATCTGCAACCCCTTCAAGCGGTGCTAATACAAGAAATGGTTTTGGGAGTGATTGCCAAAATGTCATCATACGATTGTATCAAAGATATATACGCTCAGGAGCATCATTACGCCACGTCTACTCGCATCTGTAACCGTTGCAAGTTATTTGGAAGTGTCGTGAGTAAATCCATCGCTTCTCCATGCTCATGATGGTCAGGATGCAATCTATTTTTTGCGGCACTGCCGCTATGGAGCAACGTACCAAATGTCATAGCTGCAGCCAAAATATCATGCCCATGCTCCAACTCTGACTTTTTCCATATATTCAACAGCTCAAATATAAATTGCATACGCAGCTCATTATTTACGCCACAACTCCGATAAAAATCAGCAGCATCAGTAATAAGCGCGAGCACACTATTTTTCGAAGCGCCACCATGTTCATAATCTAAAACAGTTATTCCCGCGCCAGTTTTTGTTCTGCGCCTATGAAGCCCTAAATTGGTGAGCGCGTAGTCATTGTGTACAAACTTCTCAACCTGGTCACGATCACCGGATTCTATTTCATCGATGACACTCCGCCTTACCTGCGTCATGATCTTCCGTAAATCAGGTACCTGCTGACGATATGGCAAATATGCGACAGGAAGACGTTTTGCAAATAATCTTCGTTCACACCCATGCCATAGATCAAAAAAAGATGTGGCATTTTCATTCCGAGGATCATGTCGCTTTAAAAACGAAGTATCCTGATCTGCTGGTATCTTCTTTAGCACGTCCCCGGCAAACGCTACTGCTACTCTACGTCCAATCGCAGGATGCACCCGAGCAAGCTGTGATTTGCTCGAAAACAACCGACATGTTTTTTGCTTCAACCGCTCAAATACGACTAACCCCAATCCGTCTTCTGATGTATAGGGTTGAAGCACTTCTACAGAACGTATACCAAGCGAGCCTGCAAGTGCAGTGACCTGTGCTTCTCTCCGTAACTCTTCACCCGGTTTCGTATCGGCCACTGCTATTTTCAAAAATCCTCCGGTACGCCAGTCTGGATGCCGCACGTACCCCAACAAAAACCGTTCCGAGCCTGCCAAAAAACCTGTCATATTCACAAATGACAAGTGTTCACCTTGTGGCACCATAGCACGTACCCGCTGTTTTAGCTCGTCAGAACCAGTAAACATCGGTGATTTGCGGCCACGTGTCGCGCTATGCTCAGTAAAAACCATAGGAAGGAATTATATCAGGATACATCGTGCCTAGCCACCCTGCCCCAATGATCTTTACAAGAGATTTCACAGGGTGTATCGTGAAACATAGAGGAGATCGTTTATGAAGAAATTATTGTCTACGCTTTTTATTCTTGTCCTGCTTTCTGTCACCTTCTTTGTCCCCCACGCGTACGCCAAAGGCGAACAACCACCCGTCAATGTCGTGCTCCTTCGCGATGAAACAGTAAACCGCGATTATTTTGCAGCCGGAGATATGGTGACGGTATCGGGTGTCGTCAACGGTGATGCCTACATAGCGGGAGGCACGATAGTCATCGATGGCACGATCAATGGTGATCTTCTGGTCGCAGGCGGCACAGTGCAGTTAAATGGCCCAGTAAAAAATGACGTGCGTGCAGTCGCGGGCACTATCGTATTTGGCAGCACAGTCGGGGGCAATGTCACACTCGGCACTGGAACTGCAACCGTAAGCCCTGAAGCAAAAATAGCAGGAAGCATACTTGCAGGTGCCGGAACGCTGGATATATATGGCGCAGTTGGTAAAGGTATCACCGCGGGAAGCGGAAACATGACCATCAACAACAAAGTTGGCGGCGATGTTATGGTGGCAGCAGAAATGCTTTCATTTTTGCCAAAATCATCATTCACCGGGGATGTCACTTACTGGAGTGAAAATGAAGCAAGTATCGCCTCTGGAGTCGTGATGGCTGGTGACTTGGTGCGACACGACATACCCAAACAGGAAAAACCCAAAGCAATTGGTAAAAAAAGCATGATTGCTGGAGCTACCATGTTTGGTGGATTCGCATTTGCCGGAGCGATGGTCGCTGGATTTGCTTTGTTTGTCTTGGGACTTATCCTGATGGCGTTACTGCCAAAGTTTAGCGAACGAACGGTAACACTGATGCAGAAAAATCCATGGGGGTCATTTGGCCTCGGCATTGTGACGGTAATCTTGTTGCCGGTGCTAGCAATTACCGCGATGGTGACCGTCATCGGTTTCCCGATAGGACTATTTCTTTTGATGGCACTCTCACTCTTTTGCCTCGTAGGTCATATTTATGCGGCACTTTTTATCGGGAAAGGAATATTTTCCAAATCACAAGCAGTAGTGCACCGCGCTTGGCATCTACTCGTAGGACTTGTCATTCTCGGGGTATTCATGCTTATCCCCATCTTAGGATGGCTCGCTAAGGGCATATTTGTCCTGATCGGTACCGGAGCAATTCTCTTTGAGAAAAACTCCGTCTACCACCAAATGCGACAAAAGCACTTGGTGTAATAGATTGGACACGCATCATGCTACGCATGTTTCCTTTTATCAGTCCTATCGTATTTATCCTTGTGGTTCTTGTCTTGGGATTTGTGACGCCCGGGTATAGCCACCTTAACCATACGATAAGCAGGCTCGCGATAGAAAAATATGGGTGGTTGCAATCACTCAATTTTATCCAACTGGCGGTCGCGCTCTATCTTACCGGCAATCACCTCGCCCTCCATATAAAAGACGAAACAGTAGATGAAATCATCCGAGGCATTTTTCGGTTCTCAAGCGCGTTTCTTATCATAGCCGCATTTGTCCCCACCGATCCTATCGAAAACGTACCGCTCGACTACACGATACTTACCCCCACCGGACTGGTGCACATCAGTCTCGTCACAATATTTTTGTTGCTATCGCCCATTGGCATAGTGCGGCTTTCACAAATACTCATAAAAGCGCCGGAAACCGCCCGTTATACTCGTTACACACTCATTGCCGGATTTAGTGCGCTGGTAGGCAGTGGTATATGGTTCGCATTTTATTTTATGGGGGTACTCCTCGAATACCGGGGTATATTTCAAAAAGCAATCGCCCTTCCTGTCCTTATCTGGCTTATCCTTATTAACTACACCATGATGCGCCACAAACATCGGGTATAATACATGTTATGCCAAAACCTTATAACACACTCACCGATGAAGAAGCCTATGTTATCGTAAGCCGCGGCACCGAAGCACCGTTTACGGGCGAATATGATTCATTTTATAAAGAAGGTACATATATCTGCAGGCGCTGCAACTCCCCGCTGTACTCCTCAAAAGCCAAATTTGATGCTGGGTGCGGATGGCCGGCATTTGACGAAAATTTCCCCGATAGCGTCACACGCCTACCTGACCCAGACGGACGGAGAGTAGAAATACGGTGTGCAAATTGTGACGCACATTTAGGACATGTATTTGTCGGCGAGCGGTATACACCCAAAGACACGCGACACTGTGTCAACTCGCTTTCCCTCAAATTTATCCCAAAAGAAACTGCGCTTCCCGAAGTTATCCGATGACTATGTCATCCACCCGACACATACATCAGAGCCTTATAAACGTAATCAAACAATACTCCCGCGTGACTTCGTTTGATATTGGTCATTATGTCGGCACCAAACATCATATATACAATGTCCCCATTCCTACGATGCGTACCATCGCAAACACTTTTGCGAAAGAACATAAAGATATCTCTGTTCCTGACTTTGTGACGCTTATCGATCAATTATTTTTCGCTCCGTCATTTGAAGAAAAAATTCTCGCGACTATGATACTGGCAAAATTTCCAGCCATCCTCGCTTCACTTCCCGAAGCGTCATTTGACCGATGGCTCGGCACTCTTACCGGCTGGGCGGAGGTAGACTCATTTTGCGATGAAATCGACTACTGGCTCAGAAAAAATCCCACAACGGGTATAAAACTTCTGAAAAAATGGAATAAAGATCCGTATCTCGAAAAACGCAGAGCAAGTTTGGTAGTGCTCTGTAGCAGCCTGCGACATAGTCCTGAACCGCGATGGAAAACGTTAGGATTTACATTTGTCGCTGCTCGAACAAACGAAAAACACGTTATGACTACAAAAAGCTATTTCTTGGCTACTTCGATCAATGGTGAAATACCATAAAACTGAAGTGAAAAACTATATCCACGCTCATCAAGACACGTTGCCAAAAATAGCTATCCGCGAGGTGACGAAAAAAATAATGACGGGAAAAAAGGTTTAGTGTTCGCCAAGTCCCCCAGCTTTGACTGCTTCACGAAGCATAGCGGAAAGCACCGCTCGATCAATATCGGCAGCACGCTTTACGCGTATACAACTTTTACCTATATTTGCCTTCGGTAGTTTATCTTTATATTTTTCCGCCACGTATTGACCGTTTACTGTCGCGCAGACATAAAGAGAAATGTACTGCTTTTGACTTGCGAGTCCTATGAGCGCCCAATCGCCCTCTCTCCCGCTCGGGTATTTGTAGTGATATTTCCCAAACCCTATCATCCCTGCTTCTATGTAAGGTGTAAGCGTTGGCGCTGTTTTTCGGATAAAGTCATACAACAACTGTATGTCACTTCTTCGGGGCTCATCTATAGCTTCGATATATTCTTTTGGGGTTTTGGCCTTTACGGGCTTGAACATGTTCATAGACGCGCTTTATAAAATTCCACTGTTCGTTGCATGGCGGTAGAAAAACTGCTGCCATCGATATTGTGCCCGCCAGTCGGATACTCAAATAGTGTATGCCGGATGTTTGTCCCGTTTAGCAATTTCATGAGATTTCGACTATATTCGATGCTTACGACATCGTCATTGACCGCGTGGTGTACCTCTAATGCTCCTTTCAGATC
>DJCU01000010.1:0-899 GCA_002430725.1 Candidatus Gottesmanbacteria bacterium UBA5942 | reverse complement strand
CTCTAATGCTCCTTTCAGATCTTTCAGATAGTCCGTCACTGCCACCTGTTTCCAGAATGGATGCTCAGCATTAAAGTCGCCATGTGCCTCGCGGAGCTGCTCCCTTTTCCGTTGGCGGGATGTATTTGTTTGCGGTGGTCGATAACTATTGTCAGAAATACGATATGTTGCCAGATCAGTGTAGGTATACCCCGCACCCGCCCATATCACCACGCCCGGGATTTCAGGACGCGCCACAAACGCGCGCATCGTGACATTTCCTGCCATACTATGTCCCCATAGTCCAATCCGATTTTCGTTTACTTCAGATGCCGCACCAAGTGCCGCGCGGGCATTTAACGTATCGATCACGTAATCAGAAGAATAGTAAGCGCCGCCCGGTTCGCCTTCGGACTTATCATGCCCCCGAAGATCAATTTTAAAAACAACAAATCCACTCCGCGCAAGATAGTCGACATACGCGACATAGTTACCGGTAGTCTTATAAATTGTCGGAGGAATATACCCATGAACAAATACGATTGCCGGCCATCCTCCGATCGGTGGTTCACCTTTGGGAATTGTCAGCAATCCATTTATGTTCAGCCCATCGGACTCATAGCTTGTGAGATATGACGTGTATGTCGCTGTTTCTGAATGTCGAGTTCTTGCCCCCAGTGTGCTTTCATATGAACGCTCACGTAAATATGGCACAGTCATTTCGACAAATAACATTGGAGTAGGTTGCACCTCTGCGCTTTCAGTGTTGACGAGGGGCGACTTGATTTCAGGAAAGGTTGTTTGCCAGCGACCACTTTGAACTAGCCACCAGGCACTAAGAAAAACCACAAGGACAATGAAAATTGAAAGCCAAGCGCGCTTTTTCATGTGTATTGTATTTTATAATACAATATTTTTAC
>DJCU01000035.1:96547-97247 GCA_002430725.1 Candidatus Gottesmanbacteria bacterium UBA5942 | reverse complement strand
GGAAAAAAGCGATGGTTCGCCTTGCAAAGGGTCAGAAAATCGCGATATTTGATATCGGCGAAGAAACAGCAAAATAATACAATTTATGAAAAAAACGTTTGTACAGTCATTAATAGAGATATTGCCAAAAAATTCTGGTAGAGATGTGTTTGGTCATGTATCTGTGCGACACCAGGGTGGTAGACACAAGCGGATGTACCGACACGTCGACTGGAAACGCGACAAAGATGGCGTTATTGCCAAAGTAGCGGAAATTAGTTACGACCCAAATAGGTCAGCCGATGTGGCACTTTTGGTCTACCAAGATGGCGACAAACGGTATATACTTGCACCCTTGGGTCTCAAGGTAAACGATACGGTTGTTTCTGGAGCTAATATTGACGCAAAGGTTGGTAATAGTCTCCCGTTGGGAAGTATTCCGGTGGGAACACTTGTTCATAATCTGGAAATCAAACCTGGTCGCGGTGGTCAGATGGTGCGATCAGCGGGAAATGCGGCAGTGGTATTAGCCAAAGACGGTGAGTTGATCCAGGTAAAGTTACCGAGTGGCGAAACAAGAGTATTTGATGCCCGATGCAAAGCAACAGTCGGACAGGTCGGCAATGAAGAGTGGAAAAATAGAGTAATCGGTAAAGCGGGAAGAAGTAGACACATGGGGAGACGTCCGGCAGTCCGAGGTGTAGCGATGAACCCGCGAAGT
>DJCU01000035.1:0-96312 GCA_002430725.1 Candidatus Gottesmanbacteria bacterium UBA5942 | reverse complement strand
GTGGGCTCGGAGATGTGTATAAGAGACAGGGAGAAGGTAAAAGTGGTATTGGTATGAAATCGCCGAAAAGCCCATGGGGCAAGCGGACACTTGGTAAGAAAACAAGAAAACTGAGAAAATATAGTGATAGGTCTATTGTTGGTCGGAGGAAATAATTATGGCACGTAGCAACAAAAAAGGTCCGTACATTGATCCGCGCGTTTTAGCAAAAATAAACAAGCAAAAAGCGGGTGGGGATCGTACACCGATAAAAACGTGGTCACGGGCGTGTGAAATAAGTCCTGATTTTGTTGGACACACATTTGCAGTACACAATGGCCGAGTGTTCGTAGAAGTGTTCGTGACAGAAGCGATGGTAGGTCATCGATTGGGTGAATTTTCACCGACACGAACGTTCCGCGGACATGGACAGGTGACAAAGCGCGTATTAGACAAGACATAATATTTATATGGAATACACAGCGACAGCAAAATATGTGAGAACAAGTCCGCGCAAAGTGCGGTTGGTTGCTCGTGCTATTTCAGGGAAAAAGGTAGTATCGGCAATTGCAGCACTTGGGATGATCCCAAAGCATGCCGCAGAGCCGGTGCGCAAAGTGCTTGAGTCAGCGATTGCCAATGCGAGTCAGAAAAAGGCTGTGACAGACTCGCTCGTGGTATCAGCGATTGATGTCATGGGTGGGCCGGTGTTGAAGCGATGGCACGCAGTGAGTAGAGGTTCTGCACATGGATTTAAAAAACGAATGACACATGTCAAAGTAACGTTGAAAGAGGAGGAAGCTAAGACAGTTAAAAGTAAAAAGTTAATTGTTAATAGTTAAAAAATATGGGACAAAAAATACATCCATACGGGTTTCGGTTAGGACCATTGTATACATGGACATCACGTTGGTTTGCAAATGATGCACGATATGCAGATTTGCTGCTTCAAGACGTGTTGCTTCGTGAAGCATTGACCAAGCGCCTGAAACCTTCAGGATTGGCATTGGTAGAGATCGAACGGTCGATAAACAAATTGCGGGTGATACTTCACGTTTCACGCCCAGGTCTTGTGATAGGTCGTGGAGGAACGGGATTGGAAGAGATCAAAAAGTTTGTAGAAATGACGCTGCGTTCTATCGCCCACAAGAGAAAATTAGGAAAAGCTGCGTTTGATCAGACAAAAACAAAAGTTGAGGTTGTAGTAGAGCCGGTCAAAGAGCCAAACTTGAGTGCGCAAATAGTGGCTACCAACATTGGAGATCAGCTAGTAAAGCGTATGCCGCACAAGAGAGTTTGTATGCAGACGCTTGATCGTGTCATGACATCAGGAGCAAAAGGAGTAAAGATCAAGCTTGCTGGGCGTATTGCAGGGGCGGAAATTTCACGCAGAGAGACATATAAGACGGGTTCAATTCCGCTTTCGACACTTCGGGAAGACGTGGAGTATGCTGAAGTGCCGGCACTCACAAAATCTGGATACATTGGGGTAAAAGTATGGATTTGTAAGAAAAAATAACAATGAACATTTGACTGTTAACGGTTAACTGTCAATTGTTAAATGTATAACTATGTTAGCGCCAAAACGAGCAAAACATCGAAAAGTATTTAGAGGAAAAATGAGGGGACTATCCTTCAAGGGTAGTGTGTTATCTTTTGGTGAATTTGGTTTGAAGTCGATGGAAGCAGGATGGGTATCTAGTCGTCAGATAGAGGCAGCACGACGAGCACTTACCCATCATATTCGCCGCGGAGGACGCGTGTGGATACGCATATTTCCAGATAAGCCGATCACAAAAAAACCGCCGGAAACACGTATGGGAAGTGGAAAAGGAGATGTGGCTGAATATGTTTGTGTCGTGCGTCCGGGCAGAGTGTTATTTGAGATGTCTGGAGTAGATCGTGCACTGGCAGCAGAAGCCATGAGGCTTGCAGGAATTAAATTACCGATTAAGTCGAAATTTGTTGCTCGGGAGAAACATGTATGAAAAAGAAAGATAAAGACGAAATGCACGGTATGAAAACCGCGGAATTAGGAAAGAAAGTCGCGGAATTAAAGAAGCTTATTGCGGCAGAGCGATTAAATATGATGACAAAAGAAGTGAAAAATAGACATCTTGTCAAAGAATTACGCCATAAGCGGGCAGTCGCATTGTCTATATTACAGATGAAAGTGTTGTCTGAAAGTAAATAAGGAGACTATGAAAAAACAAAAAGAATTTACCGGTATTGTTATTTCGACTAGTATGACCAACACAGTGGTTGTCAGTGTTGAGCGGTTGACCCGTCACCCGATGTATCGGAAGTCGGTCAAGCGAACCAAGCATTTTGTCGCTCATGTCGAGGGAATCGAATTAGTAGTCGGCGATTGGGTGCGAATTGGAGAAACTAAGCCAATGAGTAAAACAAAACATTTTATAGTATTGGGTAAAACAACAAAATAACATGGTACAACGAAGAACACATATCACAGTCGCAGATAATTCAGGAGCACAAGAGCTTGTGGTCATCCACATCTATGGCGCATGGAAAAAGATGACCGCAACAATTGGTGATGTCGTACAGTGTGTGGTCAAAAAAGCTGATCCGTTGGGAATTGTAAAAGATGACGAATTAGTAAGTGTTGTCATCGTAAGAACAAGAAAAGAGTATCGCAGGGCAGACGGGTCATACATCAGGTTTGATGATAACGCAGGAGTGGTTATCGACAACGCAACAGATAAAAATCCGCGCGGAACGAGAGTTTTTGGACCGATTGCTCGTGAGATTAAAGAAAAAGGATTTGATAAAATTGCAAGTCTAGCAGTTGAGGTATATTAATATGAAATTCAAAAAAGGTGACACCATCGTAGTAACAATAGGTAAAGATAAAGGTCGTAAGGGGAAAATTGAAAAAGTATTCCCCGATAGCGCATCGATAAAAGTAGTGGGAATAAATGTGTCAAAGCGCCACATGAAAAAGAGGGACGAAAAAAATCCTGGTGGCATTGTCGACATTATTAAACCAATTGATGTATCAAAGGTTGCGATTGTGTGTCCAGCGTGTGGTAAACCGACACGAATTGGTATTATCGTTTCGAAGAATGAAAAAACACGAGTATGTAGGAAATGTGGAAAGAAAGTATAACTATGAACCAACTACAGAAAACATATAAAGAAACATTGGTTCCCAAACTCATGAAAGATTTGGGGATAGTCAATGCTATGGCTGTGCCAAAGTTAGTGAAGATTGTGATAAACTGCGGCATTGGAGCTGAAGCGCAAAAGGATAAAAAAATCATAGATAAAGTGACGGAGCAACTCGCGGTGATTACAGGGCAGCGCCCACATATTACCCGGGCAAAACGGGCAATATCAACATTTAAGCTACGTGCCGGTGATCCAGTTGGATTGCGTGTCACTTTGCGAGGAACGAGAATGTATGATTTCTTGTTGAGACTTACTGTGGTTGCGCTTCCACGTGTTCGTGATTTTCGTGGAATTCCTAACAAGGGATTTGATGGACGCGGAAACTATACACTTGGTCTGGCTGAGCAGTCGCTTTTTCCAGAATTAGAGTACAGTATGATTGACAAAGCACGTGGATTTGAAGCAACATTCGTGACAAACGCAGGGAGTGATATAAACGGTAGAGCTCTTCTTACAGAGTTAGGTATGCCGTTTGCGAAGGAGAAATAATATGGCAAAAACATCTGATGTAGTGAAATTTAAACATAAGCAGAGATTTGATGTCCGGCACCGAAACCGCTGCGTCCTTTGCGGCAGGTCACGTGCATACATGCGCAAGTTTAAATTGTGCCGCATCTGTTTCCGAAAGCTTGCCCACAAGGGAGAGTTGCCGGGAGTAGTGAAGGCGTCTTGGTAAAGGAGATATTTTTATGATGATAAGTGATCCAGTTGGAGACATGTTGACCCGCATCAGAAATGCGGCGCTCGCACACAAAAAAACATTAGAGCTTCCGTCAAGCAAGCTTAAGGTTGCGGTGGCAAAATTACTTGTGAAGGAAGGGTATCTCGTTTCTGTGGACGAATCAACGGGTGAACATGGACCGGTATTGAAACTTGAGCTTACGTATGACGGAAAAGAGCCGATACTCACCGGTATTAAACGGGTGAGTAAGCCGGGGCTTCGATGGTACGTCAATAAAAAGAAAATCCCTGCGGTTATGGGAGGAGCTGGAGTCGCGATTATTTCAACGCCAAGTGGCGTAATGAGTGGAAAAGATGCAAGAAAGCTTGGAGTAGGTGGAGAATTATTGTGTGAAATTTGGTAAGGAGAACGTATGTCACGAATTGGAAATACATTAGTATCAGTTCCGAAAGAAGTAACCGTCACTGTTACTGCGCACTCCGTTACGATGAAAGGGCCAAAAGGTGAATTGGTCGTCATCGTACCGCAAGGTGTAACCGTAAAACAGGAGGGTGACGAGCTTGCAGCGGTAAGAACCAGAAATGACAAAAAAGCGAAGGCGCTTCATGGTACTGTCGTTGCGCTTATGAAAAACTCGATTGTTGGAGTTACAAAGGGTTGGACAAAGCAGTTAGAGTTATCAGGTGTAGGATACAGAGCGGCATTAACTGGCACAAATCTTACGCTCAATGTAGGGTTTTCTCATCCAGTCACTGTAGCACCTCCAGCAGGTATTACATTTGCCGTTACCGATGGCAAGATAGTGGTAAGTGGTATTGATAAGTATTTGGTAGGACAGACAGCAGCAACGGTGCGTGGAGTAAAACCGCCTGAACCATATAAAGGAAAAGGAATTAAATATACCGGTGAGCATATTCGTAAAAAAGCAGGTAAATCTGCCAAGGCAGTAGGCGGAGCGCCAGGAGCTAAGTAAATCTTATGAAAAACAAAAATGAAATGAGACTTAAACGAAAATTGTCGATCCGCCGAAGGCTGAGTGGTACGGCAGAGCGACCGAGGCTTGCTGTATTTCGGTCGAATACCAGGCTATCTGTACAAATCGTCAATGACGACAAAGCAGTGACAATTGTTTCTGCGTGGACAAAGGGGAAAAATATTGCAGCAGCAGTTGCTTTGGGACGCACGATTGCAGAAAAAGCAAAAGCAAAAAAGATTACAACAGTAGTATTTGACCGTTCGGGATATCGGTATCATGGAGCAGTGAAAGCGTTGGCAGATAGCGTCCGTGAAGGAGGAATACAGGTATGATGAATAATTTTCGCCGATCAGATAATAGAGGAGTTCCTAGTGAGTTTGAGGAAAAAGTGGTGCAGGTAAACCGCGTTTCCAAAAAAACAAAGGGTGGTAATAAAGTAGGATTTTCTGTACTTGTGGTTGTCGGTAATAAAAAAGGAAAAGTAGGCGTTGGTTTAGGCGGTGCACCGGATGTTTCCGCGGCAGTTAAAAAAGCAGTTATTTATGCCCGCAAGCATTTGTTTACAATTCCTATGAAACAGGCGACTATTCCACACGAAGTATATGTAAAAGTAGGAGCTGCCAAGATTATGTTAAAACCTGCACCTCCAGGAACCGGAGTTATTGCCGGAGGACCAGTGCGAGCGGTGGTCGAAGCGGCAGGAATTCGGGATATCGTATCCAAGATATTGGGAACAAATAATAAAGCATCCAATGTCTATGCTACTATGGAAGCGTTGAAAAAATTGCGATCAATTCGCACAACGACACAAGGATAATAATATGGAATTACATAAACTACAACATACGGTAAAACGTTCGCATAAGCGTCTCGGACGAGGGCATGGCTCTGGTCGAGGAAAGACATCTGGTCGCGGAACAAAGGGTCAAAAAGCTAGAGGCACAGTCCCACAGCATTTTGAAGGTGGACAGCTTTCAGTGATGAAGCGACTTCCATTCCTTCGCGGCAAGGCGCGCAATAAGTCATTGGGAAAAAAGCCAGTTATTATCACTGTTTCCGCGCTCGCAGCATTTCCGGCAAAAGCGGAAGTAACTCTTGCATCACTACAGAAACTTGGTGTGGTGGCAGAAAACGCGAAACAGGTCAAAATACTGTCCGGTGGATCACTGTCTGTGGCATTGAATGTTATGGTTCCTTGTTCACAAGGAGCGAAAGATGTGATAGAAAAAGCAGGCGGCAAAGTTGCCTAATGAGTGCCGGGTAGTTGTCCCTCTGAGTGGGATTACAAAGGTATGAATTCAATATTGACTGCCCTCGTAAACAGTTGGAAATCGCCCGAACTAAGGCGGAAGCTCCTCATAACCATTTTCATCTTTATCGTTTTCCGTATATTTGCACACACACCTATCCCTGGTATCGATCGGGAAAAATTAGCGCTTCTTTTTTCACAGAACCAATTTTTGGGACTTTTGGATATTTTCTCTGGAGGAACGCTTGTAAATTTTTCGGTGTTAGCACTTGGACTTAACCCGTATATCAATGCGTCCATTATATTGCAGCTTCTTACGATTGTGTTTCCAAAACTTGAAGAGCTTTCAAAAGAAGGTGAGTTTGGTCGTGAGAAAATAAATCAGTACACTAGATTTCTTACCGTTCCTCTTGCGGCGATGCAATCAATCGGCATGTACATGCTACTTCGTAATCAAGGGATTGTTGGTGTCATGGATCCGATGACTCTCATTTCAGTAGTGTTGACTATGACCGCAGGAACATTATTTGTTATGTGGTTAGGAGAGCTTATCACTGAATTTGGTGTAGGTAACGGTATTTCTCTTCTCATCTTTGCTGGTATTGTAGGAAGATTGCCAGTCGTACTATTTCAGACTGCCAGCGTATTCCAGCCAGAACAACTCATGAGCATGCTCATATTTGCAGCAGTCGCACTCGTCGTGGTTGCAGGAGCAGTGTTTATGAATGAAGCAGTGCGGAGAATACCGGTGCATTATGCACGTAGAGTACGTGGTAATAAGATGTATGGTGGAAATACATCATATTTGCCACTTCGGGTAAATCAGGCTGGAGTCATCCCTATTATTTTTGCAGTTTCCCTTGTGTTGTTGCCATCCCTTTTGGGAGGATTTCTTCAGCAGCTAAAAAATCCTGCTATCGCGGGACTGGGGAGATTTCTTACTTCTGCATTTAATCCGGATGGAATTTCCTACAATATCATATATTTTGTGTTGGTTATTGGGTTTACATATTTTTATACAGCTATCACTTTTAACCCGACAAAAATTGCAGGGGAAATTCAAAAATACGGAGGGTTTATACCGGGTATACGTCCAGGGACTCCTACCGCAAATTATTTAAACTATATCCTGACGCGCATTACTCTTGCAGGTGCAATGTTTTTAGGAATATTGGCAATATTCCCATCTCTAGCTAGGGGCGTTTCGGGAGTGTCCACACTCCTTGTAGGGGGAACAGGAGTACTTATCGTGGTTTCTGTCGTTTTGGAAACCGTGAAGGCTTTGGAAGCGCAGTTAGTGATGCGTAACTACGAAGGGTTCATGGAGAAATAATAATTATTTCATTGGTAGAAAGGAATGATTTGATTTTTATGAAACTTATACTTATCGGTATTCAGGGTTCAGGTAAGTCAACGCAAGGAAACATTTTAAGTGAACGGTTAAAAATTCCATACCTATCCAGTGGACATATTTTCCGACAGATGGCGGCGGAAAAAACTGCCTGGGGAAGATACGTAAAAGAAACACTTAACGCTGGATATCTTATCCCCGATGAGAAGGCTATTCCTATAATAGAAGAATATCTTGCGAAACCAGAATATAAAAACGGCTACATATTAGATGGATTTCCGAGAACGACAAAACAAGCAGAAGACTTTACCAATGGAGTAGAAAGAGTTATCTACCTTATGGTAAATGATAAAGAAGCACTGTGGCGTTTAAGCGGTAGGATTGAAGAGGGTATCCGCGAAGATAATACCCTGCAGGCAATCAGGAAGCGTATTAAGCTATTTCATGACGTCACTGAGCCAGTATTAGACTACTATAGGAAGCAGAACAGGTTGCTTGAAGTAGACGGAGAGAAAACAATAGACGAAGTAACCGCGCAAATCTTACATGGCTTGGGGGTGTCGTGAAGTCTAAAGACTATATAGCCATTGTTGGCCTTCCGGGTTCCGGCAAAACCGCCGCCGCAGATTTTTTTCGTGCACAGGGATGTACTATTCTCCGTTTTGGAGACGCGACTGATATAGGACTTCGAGAATTAGGGCTTCCGATAAATGAGGCGAATGAGCGTAAATATCGCGAGGATATCCGTCAAGAATTAGGTATGGCAGCTATGGCGATAAAAATAGAGCCGAGGATACTGGAAGCAGAAAAAACATCTGATCGGATTGTGCTTGATGGCATGAGGAGTTGGGAAGAGTATATATTTCTTAAAGAAAAATTTCCGACCCTTGTTATTCTCTCAATATATGCATCACCTAAGACTCGCTATGCGCGTTTAGCAGCACGAAAAATCCGTCCTCTTACTCAAGAAGAATCTCGTGAGCGTGATCGTGCTGAAATAGAAAAACTAAATTCTGGAGGTCCAATCGCGATTGCAGATTATGTCATCAAAAATGAAGGTACAGAGCAGGAGCTACGTCAGGAGTTAGAAAAATTTTTTCATACACTTATATGACCCAACAACAAACAGATCATAAAATTGAAGCGATGCGTGAAGGTGGAAAAGTATTAAGCGAGACGCTCAAAGAATTGCTTGAGTTTGCGAAGCCCGGTGTCACGCTGTTAGCGATAGAGGCACTTGCACAAAAACGGATAAAAGAAGCTGGGATGAAGCCATCGTTTTCTACTGTTGCTGATTACAAATGGGCGACATGTTTGTGTGTGAACGATGTTATTGTTCATGGAATACCTACTTCTTACGAGTTGAAAGATGGGGATATTCTGACGATTGATGTGGGATTGATAAACAAAAAATATCATACAGATACTGCATGGACGAAAGTGGTGGGCAGTATACAAAATGCGACAGAAAATGAGCAGATAGCAACATTTCTTGAGGTAGGGAAAGAAGCACTCGAGAAAGCAATAATTCAAGCAAAAGCGGGTAACAGAGTAGGACATATATCCCGAACTATTCAGGAAATCGTTGAAGGATCGGGATATGGGATAGCCAAGTCGCTTGTGGGTCATGGCGTGGGTACGACACTTCACGAACCACCACAAATACCAGGTTTTTTGAAGGGCAATATTGAAAAAACTCCATTGCTTGAGCGTGGTATGACAATAGCTATCGAGGTTATCTATACGATGGGTAATCCTACTATGTATTACCATGAGGACGGATGGTCTATCGCGACACGCGATCACTCACCGGCCGCAGTGTTTGAACAGACGCTCGCAGTAACAGATGGGATGCCTGATATTTTAACCCCAGCACCCATTGTGATGTAGATTGCTTGACGCGCAACGCCCATACGTATTAACCTAAGAGGTAATGATGAAGAAGGGTGTTATTTTATTCATTTTACTGCTTATCGCAGGTGGCGTGTATTTTTCTCAAAACAAAAGTACTACTCCAAAATCTCCGGTAAAATTATATTGGTTTATCCCTGATGGTATGCGCGCAGAGCCCGACTTATTTAATGTATATGCGTGGGCGCGCGAGGGTAAGCTACCGAATATTAAAAAACTGATGGATCGTGGCACATTCGGGTATTCGTATCCAAATTTTCCAAGTCATACTCCGACAAATTTTGCGACACTACTTACAGGTGCTATGCCAGAAATCCATGGGGTCGATGATGGCCCGATGCGTGAAGTAGGAAAGCCGCTTGATGCAGTTGCTGTTCCTGGATTTCGTTCTACTGCAAAGAAAGTAGCGCCGATATGGAAGACGCTGGAAGATGCAGGGATGAAGGTTGCTATTCTTTCAGTTCCCGGAAGTACGCCACCTGAAATACAAAAAGGAGTGGTTATTCGTGGTCGCTGGGGAGGGTGGGGAGCTGATTTTGCGTCACTCAATTTTGAAACGCTCGGTGATTTATCCCAACGAAAAAAACAGGGAAGAGGTACTAAGTTGTTTTATTTCGGGCCACAACTTACACAATACATAGACGGTGTCGCGCCTTCTGGCTGGGATAATCCACCGATAAGTTTTGCCGACCCATTAGAGGTAACCCTGGTGGGTTGGGGGACGCCCGTATATGCGTATATCTACGATAGCACCAATGATGAAAAAAAATCGGCCGATCGCGTGATGTTTTCGTTGGATAAGAAAAATAAACTCGGTGATATTGCAGTAGGCGATTGGACCGATTGGCAGCCGATATCACTGGTGTGGAAAACCGCAGATGCGGCAGTAAACGTAGATTCACATGTTAAAGCCGGTGTTATCAAATTGGGCGACAATGGCTTTTTCCGCATCAGGCTTCTCTATGACGCATTAAATCGAAACATAACATTTCCAGAAACAGCTGCAGATGCACTCGAAAAATCAGTAGGCCCAATGGTAGATTTCGCTGATAATTTTCCAGCACAGCTTATTTATTATCCTGAAGATAAAAAAGCCTTTATGGATGAGGCCAAATTGTCATTTGATTGGCATACCAAAGCAGTGGGAGCAATGGTAAAAGATTTTTCACCTGATGTGGTTATCCATGATATTTATACACCTAATCAAATGCTTACGAGTAAATGGTGGATGGGGAATGTAGACCCCAAGAGCGCTTCCTATGCATCAGTTCCTGCTAAAGAGCGTGAGGCACTTTGGCAAGAGGTTCTAGATATGTATAAAAAGCTAGATGGAATGATTGGCGAGATACTAAAAGTTGCTGATAAAAATACATACATTGTGTTAAGCAGTGATCATGGGGCAGTGCCGCAGGACAGAAGTGTTAATCTTAACAACGTATTTGCTGCAAAGGGCTGGCTCAAATTTACTATTGATCCAAAAACTGGCGAGCCGATTATTGACTGGAAACAATCAAAAGTCATGTATCTTAAGATGGCACATGTATATATCAACCCCAATGGGCTTGCAGGCCCGTATGTTCGGGCAACAGGTGCTCAATATGAAACGCTCCGTGAGGAAGTTATTACAACACTTAAAAATCTCAAAGATGAAAACGGAGTAGCGCCTGTTGTTGAAGTTGTTAAATGGGAAGATGCCCGTTCATTCATGCAGCTTGATCCTACTCGTATAGGTGATTTGGTAATAGCAAATACTCCTGGATATGGCTGGAATGAAGAAATGTCAGCTGACCTTGCTCCATTTTCCGCTCCGCTCGTATCCGGTTATAAGCAGGCGATAAAATCAGAAAGTGTACCTGGCATGTGGACACCATTTATTATGGCAGGACCAGGGATTAAGAAGAACAACTTTTTAGGCGATAAGCCATTTTCACTTATTCAGCAGTATCCCACCATTATGAAGGCACTTGGAGTAGCGGTTCCTGATTTTGTACAGGGTAAGCCGCTGGATATCTTCACCCGTTAATTTTTCTTGTTCGGGGTTATTGTATACAACGCAGCGAGCGTATTTGATTTTCCAATTCAGCGCTATTGGTTTCAAAGTCTTTTGTCGGCGCAAAAAGTTCGAGACTGAGATATAGTTTTTTGGCAGGACAATATGTGTATGCCACTATTCCTTTGTAGACTGCTTGATCAAGAGAGCATGAACCAAATGTCATACGATTGTTAAGGTATCCGATGAAATAAGTGAGTTGAGTGTCAGCATTTTTTAATTCCTTCATTATCGGAATAAATGCAGGGTCGCAAACAATTGCATCTGATATTTCACCGGGATAAGGCGCTGGGGCTTTTTCGAAAAGCGCACGCATACGATTTATTGCCGCATGCAATTCCGCATCTTTTTGTGCCGGGTCGATTGGCCTTGCTTCTATTCGTATATACCGATTATTGTGTTTATATAAGGCTCGGTATACTTCTTTGGTGTCGCTATAACGTTCTTCTATCGCATAGTCGTTTGTATTTGTCATGAGAAAACAACTGAGGTTGGAGCATAGCGAAGCGTTTAGGAATTTTTGCCAGATTACCATACCCGCAAGTATGAATACAAGAAAAAATATTAGGATAAATCGTCTGGTCATAATGGGGCTTCGGATGTACTATGGTAAGTATAGTATACGTTTTATGAAAAATGCATGGAGAAGGATTGTTTTTGTTGTATGTATCTTGGGTGTTTTTATCCTCGGATGGATAGCGTATGGGAAAATCAGCACGCGCGAATCACGCGTTGCTTTATGTCATGAATGTAATATCGTCATGATAGTCGTTGATCCGCTAAGGGCGGATGCGTTGGAAAGCCTGGGTAATAAAAGGTCGGTGACTCCAGTACTCAATGAGTTGGCAAGTCGTGGCTACATATTTACCAATGCAATGGCGGCATCCTCATGGACGCTTCCTTCCGCCATGAGTCTTATGACGGGTGTCTATCCTTCTTTGCACGGTATCGTTAATAAAGATTTATTGGTAAGCAATAGCGCAAAAGAGACTATGACTGCAAATCTTGGGGAGCTGCATCCCACGATGCGCACATTTGCACAAGAGTTTAAAGAGCAAGGATATGCAACTGCTGCATTTACCGGTGGAGCAGCAATGGAGGCAACATACGGGTTTGATCAGGGGTTTGACGTGTATGAAAGTTTAGGAAATTTCGCTGGTTTGCCAGCCGCGACATCTTCTGCCATAGCGTTTGTTGAAAAGCATGCTGACGACAAAATATTTTTGTTACTGCATGGATTTGATGTGCATGGGCAATATATACCTCCTGGAGGACTAGATAGAAGGTTTGTAGATGCTTCATACAAAGGGAAATTAGTGGGTTCTACCGAAGAACAAAAAAATTTAAGAGAAGAGGGAGTGTTACAGGGCAAAATATTTTTGGAGCCTGACGATGTAGCATTTTTACGAGCGGTGTATGACGAAAAGGTAGCATTCATGGATAAAAGTATTGGAGAGTTTATAGCGGTATACGACAAGCTTGGATTATCTCGGGATACCATATTTGTGGTGACATCTTCTCATGGTGAAGAATTTTATGAACATGGAAGGATAGACCATGGTATGACGTTATATGATGAAGTGCTGCATATACCGCTCGTGGTAATTCCGCCCAAAAATTCGGGGAATAGGAAAGTATCGCAACAGGTGCGAAATATCGATATACTACCCACACTTTTTTCATTAGCAGGTTTGACGTTAACACCGAGTATGCAATCGCAAATACAGGGAGAAAGTTTGTTGCCACTGATGGAAGGGAAAACATTGAGTTTAGATATATATCCGGAAACGGTATACCGTTACGCTACCATGCAGAGGGCTATACGGAGTGCAGATGGATGGAAACTTATTCTCGATGAAGAGATGCAGACAAAAAAACTTTTTAATATAACCAAAGACCGCGGAGAACTCGTTGATATCTATCAGCAAAGTTCTTCTCAAAGGAAAGAGTTGTTGGAAAAACTATTACAGCATATCGATGAAATGAGACAACCCCGAACAAATAGTAATGAGTAATAGATTTAAAAAAAATAGCGCGTGGATTGCGCTCGCGATAATAACTGGTGTCATCGCTGTGTTGTTGTGGAAGCCAACTATTGCGCGCCGGATATTTGCTGAACTTATCTATCGATTACCTTTTAGTATACCCGGAGTTGCCCCATGTTTGGACTGCAATATTGTAATGGTAAATTTGGATACTATGCGCGCTCCGGAATTGCCGTGCTATGGGTACGAGCGGAATACGATGCCAAACTTATGTGCATATGCCGGAGAAAATATATTATTTTCTCGATTTTATACGCAGTCTTCGATAACACTTGATAGCCACATGTCACTTTTTACTGGTCTTTATCCCAGTACACATCAAGTTATTAATGGATTTACTGATTCGTTGTCGACAGATATTCCACAGCTTGCAGAGACGCTTGCTGCTCGTGGATACCGGACAATATGGGGCGGTGTCACTGATGATATTTTATTGCCGCTGGATAAAGGCTTGGGACGTGGATTTTCGGAAATATATGACATGCATCAGGGAAGCGACCCTGCAGAGTACAAAAAATTGTTTCCAAAATTGTTAGACGGCACACCAACGTTTATATTTCTTCATTCGTATGCCCCGCACACTCCTTATTTACCAGGAGAGGGAGAGAGATTGTACGAAGAAGCTCCTGAGTATACCGATATACCCGTATCAGTGGAGCAATACAAAGCACACACACGATCATTTTATGAGTTTGTTATTGCCGATTATGTACGTAGGCTACAAAGCGCGACTACTGCACAAAGCCGGATGAAGAACCAGCAAATAGTCGGAGACTTACGTGCGGCGCTTGCGATTAATAATCTCGAGAAAGCTCGCGAGATTGTAGATAGTTTACCTCAGTTTGAGCAGTATGACCTGAGGATGACGTGGTATTGGGGGAAAATAAATAACCAAGATAAAAGGATGGTCTCCTATCTTAAGGGCTTGTATGATGAAAAACTATTTCATACTGATGGCGATATTTTTGAGTTACTCGCTTTTTTACGTAAACCTGAGGTAAAAAGAAAAACGATTGTTATATTTTTTTCTGATAATGGTGAGGCATTTATGGAGCATGGGTATTTCGATCATGGATGGAATATTTACAATGAAGAAACACACACACCGCTTATTGTGTCGGTGCCAAAAGCCATGCGGGGCGTGTATCACGAATTGGTACAGATGGTGGATATATACCCCACGCTATTGTCGCTCGTTGGTATTGCTCAAAAGCAACCGGTTGATGGAAGAAGCTTTTTACCAATCATAATGGGGAAGGGAGAACAACATGTGGGCGATACGTACCTTGTAGGTCAGCACCGCAAAGACGCAATTACATCTATACGAAATAACAGGTGGAAATTATACAAAAATAATATGCCAGATAAAAAATACACTGAACTGTTCGATTTGCTCACCGACCCCCATGAGCAGCGGAATATCCTCGGTGAGCACCCCTCTGTAGCACTGCATCTGGATAGCGCGTTGGAGCATATCCTCAATAAGTCGCCACGTTATGCATCGGAAAGCGGTGAGTTTCCTGCGTGGATAGATGATGAAAAGCGAAAAGAACTTATTAATGAGGGATACTTTTGAGGCTCTCGCAGCATTTTTTGGGCATGGGTTGACCAAATCTTCTGTATGGGGTACAATAGGGTACTTCAGCGATTTCCCTCTCTAACTAAGAGGGAATATTGTTGTTATTTTATGGCACATCAGGGAAATATAGAGATAGACGGAGAAGTAGTTGAATGCTTGCCCAATACATTGTTTCGGGTAAAGCTGGCTAATAATCATATTGTACTTTGTCATTTGTCAGGTAAGATGCGGCTTCACTTTATCCGCATCATGCCAGGTGACAAGGTAAAATTGGAAATGTCACCATACGATGCTGATAAGGGAAGAATTACGTATAGGATGAAATAACCTATGAAAGTTCGAGCAAGTGTAAAACCAATGTGTAGAAAATGTAAAAATGTCCGCCGAAGGGGGCGGGTATACATTATTTGTGAAAACCCGAAGCATAAGCAGAGACAAGGATAACGTATTTATACATAATTATGGCACGTATTTCTGGAGTTGATTTACCAAACGAAAAGCGATTAGACATCGCACTTACCTATCTTTATGGAGTAGGACGAGTCAATGTGCTTGGTATTCTCAATAAAGCTGGATTGGACAGGACGCGAAAATTTAAGTCCCTAACGGACGATGAAGTGAGTAAGCTTACCAAAATCATTGAAAAAGAAACAATGGTAGAGGGGGATCTTCGCCGCTCAGTAGGTGACAGCATCAAACGACTTATCGATATTAAATCATATCGTGGTATACGACATGCGCGCCGCTTGCCCTCTCGGGGACAGCGAACCAGAACAAACGCTCGGACAAAGCGCGGCAAGCGTATGACAGTCGGAGCACTCAAGAAGGAAGATCGAGCAAAGACAGAAACAGCAGCGGCAACAAAATAACCTATGGCAACCAAAGTCACCAAAACAATTCCAGTAAAAGGCAGAGTATACATAACGGCAACGTTTAATAACACGTTGGTCACTATTACTGATGAACATGGGAATGCGTTGTACTGGGGCTCATCAGGGCTTGTTGGCTTTAAGGGTGCACGTAGAGCAACACCGTATGCGGCAACAACCGCAGTAGAGGGAGTTGCACGCAAAGCCATGGATGCAGGACTTCGAGAAGTTGAAGTGTTTATCAAAGGGCCAGGAGCGGGTAGAGATGCGGCACTCAGGGCACTTAAAGCAGTTGGTTTGGGAATTACGCTTATTGCGGATGTGACACCTATTCCGCATAACGGTGTAAGACCAAAGAAAAAGCGAAGAGTATAAAACTACCTATATGGCAAAATATAACGGACCAAAAAATAGATTAGCGCGTAAAGAAGGCATAGACTTGGGCCTTAAAACGGTAGGAACAAAAAGTCATGCAGGATTAATGCGCAGGCTTAATATTCCACCTGGTCAGCATGGCCAGAAAATGCGCCGGAAGATTTCCGGATACGGAACACAGCTTCGCGAAAAGCAGAAAATGAAACGCATGTATGGGGTATTGGAGCGACAATTCCGCCGCTACTATGCAATGGCTCGTAAATGGAGAGGTAATACTGGAGATATGTTGGTGCAATTTTTGGAGCGCCGACTTGATAATACACTTTTTAGGTTAGGACTTGCTCCAACACGCTCAAGTGCGCGTCAATTCGTATCTCATGGACACGTTATGGTAAATGGTAGTCGGGTAAATATCCCATCATACCTTGTTGCCGCAGATCAGGTGATTACGTTAAAACCAAAATCAGGTAGTATTCCTGCGATTAAAAAAATGCTGGAAGATAAAACATTCACACCTCCGGCTTGGCTGGAACGTCAATCAGGTGTCGGTAAAGTAGTCCGATTGCCTGAGCGGGATGACGTTAAAGAAGACATCAATACACAGTTAGTTATTGAGTATTATTCACGTTAAAGGAGGATTTTAGGAGTCTAGAGTTTAGCGATTAGCATAATGCCTAAGCCACTAAGTAACTAGGCCGATAAATTTCTAAAAGTATGATAGATGTAAATTTTGCAATAAAAACAGAGGTAGAAAAACCCGGATACGGGATGTTCGTCATTGAGCCTCTCGAACAGGGATATGGCCATACATTGGGGAATAGTCTTCGCCGGGTGCTTTTGGCTTCGCTTCCTGGTGCAGCTATCACCTCTATTAAAGTAAAAGGGGTTTCTCATCAGTTCAGTACCTTAGCAGGACTCAAGGAAGATATCGTAGAACTTATTTTAAATCTTAAAAAAGTCCGGTTATCCGTAGATGGTGATGAATCCGCTGTTTTGAAATTATCCAAAAAAGGACCTGGTGTCGTAACTGCGCGTGATTTTGATGTTCCCGCAGGAGTGACGATCGTTAACCCTGATCATGTAATAGCAACGCTTACCGATAAAAAAGCTGAGCTGGAGCTTGAAGCATCTGTTGAAAAGGGATATGGCTATGTCCAGGCAGACGAGCGACATTATGATGAAGTTGGACGTATTCCGATGGATTCATTGTTTAGTCCGGTAGTGCGCGTAAACTATCGTGTGGATGCAACCCGCGTAGGACGCATGACGAACTTGGATAAATTAGTCATGGAAATCTGGACCGATGAAACGGTGAGTCCACTTACCGCGCTCCGGAATTCAGCAAAAGTGCTGGTTTCCTATTTCTCACAGGTTCATGAGCCAAAGGAAAAGACAGCCGAAGATGCAGTAGTTGCATCACCATCTATTTCCGATGAAGTATTGAAGATGCGTATCGAAGAGTTGGATATTCCAACCCGTATCGTAAACGCACTGGGTCGAGGCAACATTGAAACAATTGGTCAATTGTTGAGTGCGCCGAGAACGGATCTAATGAAAATAAAGAATTTGGGTGCGAAGTCTCTTTCAATAGTCGAAGAGAAATTGAAAGAAAAGGGAGTAGTACTCACTATCTAACACTGTATGAAACACGGGGTATACGGTCGAAAATTAGGCAGAAATAAAGATGAACGGAAGCGATTATTCCGAGATATTGCTCGTGCGCTTATTTCACATGGCAGGTTGCATACCACATTTGCGAAAGCAAAGTCCGTACAGGCGATGGTTGAAAAGCTTATCACCAAGACGAAGCGCGCGACAAACGGTTCGCTTTTAGAAGTGAAAAAAACATTGGCTGATCTTGCTGTTGAAAAGAAACTCATTGAAATGGCAAAAACCAGATTTGCAGGTCGCAACAGCGGATATACCCGGATTGTGAAACTGGGAGCACGTCGTGGTGACGCATCAGAAATGGTATATCTGGAGTTTGTTGACGCGGCCCCAGTTGCAGAAGTAGTAAAAGCGCCAAAGAAAGCATCGCCAAACGCATCGAAAGTAGAGGAAGCAGAAGTGGTTACCGAAAAATCAGTAAAAGCAAAAAAGATGGCAAAAACAGCCAAATCAACTAAATAACCTATGAGCACAACTGCAGCGACAAAAGCAAGTAAAATTGAAAGAAAATGGTACATTATCGATGCCAAAGATAAGGTGCTTGGTCGTGTAGCAGTGGAAATTGCCGCGAAGCTTATTGGTAAATCTAAGCCATATTTTGTTCGTAATTTGGACTGTGGTGATTTTGTCGTTGTCATAAATGCGAAGTACGTGCAAGTGACCGGTCACAAAGAAAAAGAAAAGTTGTATACTCGATATTCAGGTTTTCCAGGGGGACTAAAAACGAAAGCGCTCTGGCAGATCAGACGAGACAAACCTGAGGATCTGATAAGAACAGCGGTTATGGGGATGTTGCCGAAAAATAGATTGCGCCATGGTATGATCGCGAGACTCCATGTCCGACCAGAGGCAGATCACGAATTTGCAAGTAAGGTACAGCACACAGCACAAAAGTAATTTTTATAATGAGGTAATATATGGCAGACGAAAAAGTAATAAAAGAAACACTAGATGAAGCAGCAACAGTAGCAAACGTATCGTACTACGAAGCTACCGGTCGAAGAAAAAATGCTACTGCCAGAGTGAGGCTGTATGTGGTAAAGGATGAAAGCCTTACTATTGAGGGCGTGTCTGTTCCTAAAGGTGAGTGCATCATTAACGGTAAATTGGCAGATAAATATTTTCCTGGTGAAGTAGCTAAAAAAGTATATCTTGAGCCGTTCCGTACGACAAATACGATTGGTAGATTTGTGACAAGTATCCATGTTTCTGGTGGAGGGCCGTCAGGACAATTGGGGGCAGTCGTACACGGGTTGTCTCGAGCACTTGAAAAGACAGATAAAGAAAAATTCCGTCCAATACTCAAGAAGCGTGGTTTTATGACACGAGATTCACGCAAGAAACAGCGTATAAAAGCAGGATTTGCTCATAAGGCGCGTGCGCGAAAGCAATCTCCGAAGCGCTAATGTTTTTGAGAGGACACCTGCGGTTTCCTCTCAACGTGCCGACCAGCAAAGCTGGCGGAATACCGGCACTGCTCTCCTTCCTTAATATAAGAAATTTATTTCTTGGCGCGCTCAAGAAAGTCGTCGAGAAGTTTTTGCTGCTCAGGTATGGGGAGCGGGAATTTCCCATTTCTTTGCTTGGTGATTTCCCAAAGTACTATAGCAGTTGCTACCGACACATTGAGGCTTTGAACAAATCCAAGCATAGGGATTTGTAAAATGACGTCAGCTAACTGCAATGCTATTTCTGATACACCGCGGTGTTCATTGCCAACAATAATTGCGATTTTTTCCTCATCAAATGTTTTGTCCAACAATGAAACTGATCTATCGGTTAGCGCAGTAACTGCGATGACATACCCCTGTTTTTTGAGCAGGTCGATACATGATTGCGTTGAATCAAAAACATTGAAATTAAGCCATTTATTAGCGCTTGAACTTGTTGCTTTCCCAATGCGTTTAGGGTTGTAGTGAGGTTCTTTTTCAAAGATGTACCAGATGTTTTGTATGCCCATGGCATCACACGTGCGAAGTATTGCTGAAGAGTTGTGGGGGTCGTGAATATCTTCAAGCACGACTATAATGCCTGATTGACGATTGTTTACAACTTCCTTGATGCGGTTTATCCGTTTTTGTTCCATACGTTCATGAAGTTTTTCTATTTTAGCGGGTGGAGTACATTTTAGCTATTTTTGTTTCCAAAACAGGGGATATTCCTTATCTTGAGCATAATGAGCATTGATGTATTGTACTACTGTTTCGTCGGGAAGTGCCCAAGGTTTGCCGTCTATGTTTAAATACTGGACATCATTTTTTTTCAGATAGTTTTGTACGGGTTCATATCGGCTAAATATACTTTGGGGAAGATCATAAAAAGTAAACCCGTAGGGAACGGGGTATGCCAGCGGCCGGAAGAGGACACCCGGATATACCGCGCTTGTTTCGGGAACGTAGTTCCAAATGGCGGTTATGGCCATTTTTTGTTCTGCACCGCTCCTCTTTGCCCGTTCGCTATTAGCCTGTAAGCTTGGAATTAATAAATACATATAGATAATGGAAAAGAAAAGGAGCGTGGCTGTATAGACGAATTTATGTATTTGAACAGTGTGGATAATTTTTGCTACCGCGACTGCGGCAAATATGGCAAATAGATAGGTGACTGGCAGATAGTACTGAATAAATACAGATCGAACGAAAAATAGCGACAACCACTGTGCGACAAGGGAAATACTCAAAATTATACCTATTGTTCTTTTTTTGGAAAATTTCAGAAACGAAAAATCAAATTCCTGAAAAGTTGCATACACCCCGGCGAACGAAAGAAGCGGTAACGACCAGAGATATTGAAACAAAGCGGGTTTAAATGACAAGCCGTACGTTGTGGCATCCGACGGCCGGTAAAAGTTTCCCATGGGAACGGGATACTTAAGCGCTTCGTTAATCAATCGCGCATCGAAAAGTAGATTTGTTATCATCGGCGAGAGTAATCCTTTTGCTGAATAATATATGCAGAATATTGCGATGGGCAGAATACACCCGAGCCATAGTTCCCGTAATCCCGTAAATGTATATTTGAAGCGAAGTCCAGTGAGGATAAGCAAGATTACTCCCATGCTCGGTGCAATTTTTATTGATAAAAGGATTGCCAGCCCAAGTAAAATGCCGGATAAAAATGCGAGATATTTTTTCTTTTGTAAGAGCCCTTTAGTGAGTAACCATACTCCGACAACGTATACCGTCAGCATGAGGTTGTCGGGCCGAATTTGCATGGAGGAATACTCTGTTAACGGGTCGAGAAGAAGGAGGGGAACGAAAAGAATAGCCGCGAGCGTACCGAACAGCATACGGACAAGTACTGCCGCTGTGACAACACGAACGGCAAATAGCGCGATCATAACAAGTCGAGTCCACTGAATGGTTTCGAGTGTGAACCCGAATTGAGTAAATAAAGGAATTAGTGATACATGAAAGAGCGGGGAGTACGGAAGAAAGAAATCTTTAAATGGTGAGTATCCTTGAGCGATGAGATAGGCTGTATTGGCATGATAAAGTTCATCGATATCAAATTCAAAAAAGTACCCGGACTTCACAACCATAAACGCCAGGAGTAGGATTGTCGCAAAAAATATACTTCCGCTGAGCAGTTTTAAGGTAGTCCTATGCTTTTTGAGGTTCATACACTCATTATAGTATGCTGAACGTAGGACTGAATATATTCGTACTCTGATACAATTTTGTATAACGCAACCAAACCTATCATGAACAGTAAATTATTATGTCTGTGTGTTCTTTTGGTAGCGTCCGTTACCGCCCGATTATTCTATGTCAGTGTTCATCCAAACACCATCATCAATGCCGATAGCTATGGGTATTATAGTCTCGCCACAAAATTAGCGGAGCGCCCCGTGCTAAATTTGTTTGTTAACCAGTATCGGGTTCCGGTGTATTCTACAATCCTCGGAGGGTTGATGGTTTTGAACAATGCAGTCGATGTCCCGCTAAACGCTCCTGCATTCCGTTCGGTGCTCGATCAACTTATCTTTATCCAGTCGATGTTAAGCGTAGGAGGGGTTGTGTTGTTATATCTGCTTCTTCTGCAATTATCCCTACCGATTGTCTGGGCGTTTAGTATAAGCCTGTTTTTTTCATTAAATATGTATACATATCCGCTGGAGCGCGCCGTTATGACCGATAGCCTGGCAAGTACGTTTCTTATCGGTCTTACATATCTTCTCATCCGATTAGTTCAAAAGCCAACGAATCGCGATTATGTATTTTTTGGCCTATTATCGGCGGTAAGTTGGTTACTGCGTCCGAATTTGTTGCTTGTGCCGCTTTTATCGTTGCCGCTGTTATTGCTTGTCAAAACAAACCGTAAATTTATCCGCACGAACATATTGGTGTTTTGTATATCGTTATTGCTTCCCTTCGTATTTGCATTCTTCAATTCCAGTTTTCATGGGTACACCGGCATTTCCCAGATTAATGAGATCAATCTTTTGGGTCGGATTTTGGAGTTTAAGCTCCCGGCAGAAGCAGGAAAACAATATAAGACGTACTATAATGCCATGTTGGACTATCGGCAGAAGAACGGAGAACCGATGCCATACCGGTTTATAGATACCTATACACCACTAACGTATGTTGATACAAAATTAATGATGGAACTTCAGCGATTTGATCGCGCGGTTATCGCGGCGAACCTGCCGTCATACGTTGTTGGCGCTACATCCTATATTCCCAAGATATTTTCAGATGATCCACCGCTTCTTGCTATAGACACGAAAGCAACAACGGGGACGTCACGCCTCTTTGCATATTTGTGGGATATCTCCCGTGGGGTATGGCAGCTCGGATATCTCGTATTTATTTTGTGGCCGGTATCTATTTGGCTCTATTTTAGAAAACCAAAAGCATCCCGTATGGTACCGGTTATTCTGGGAGCGATAAGTGTAAGTCAGTTGCTGGTGATCGTATTTTTTGATTATTACGATATTGGGCAGTATGGGCGCCTCGCTTCTGTTATCCAGCCACAAACCTATCTTTTTTTGGTGCTGATGGCGCGTGAGTATATATTTAGTCGGGGCGACACGATTTGAACGTGCGACCACACGACCCCCAGCCGTGTGCTCTACCAACTGAGCTACGCCCCGGTTCTGGAACAAAACCTTGCGGTTTTTTTCCAACGATTTTCCCCAATAGGTGTCGCGAACTATTCAGATCTCAAACTCACGTTCGCGACAAATATTATATCTCTGATCAAGATGAGGATTTCTCCATATATGCCTGACCAATCCTTGTATTCTATCATTTATTGTGTAAGAATGGGATAGATTTCGATCCTGCCCCAATATATTTTTTCCACAGGAGGTATCTATGGCACAAGACCAAAAACTTCAGGCAATTCGATTGGCGATGGAGACGATTGAAAAGCAATATGGCAAAGGCTCTATCATGAAGCTTGGTGAACGGGTAAATGTTCACGATGCAATTGATGTTGTTCCTACTGGCATCTTGCCGCTTGATCTCGCTCTTGGAGTGGGAGGAGTGCCACGCGGAAGAATTGTTGAAATTTATGGCCCTGAGGCATCAGGAAAAACGACTGTCTGTTTGTCGATTATCGCTGAAGCCCAAAAGTCTGGTGGAGTAGCCGCCTTTATCGATGCAGAGCACGCGTTAGATCCACAATGGGCGGAAGTGTTAGGCGTGAAGTTAGATAACTTGCTTATTTCGCAGCCGGATACTGGCGAACAGGCGCTTGAAATTGCTGAAACCTTGATTAGAAGTGGCGGTATTGATGTTATTGTCATCGATTCTGTCGCAGCGCTAGTGCCGAGAGCAGAGATCGAGGGAGAGATGGGGGATAGCATGATGGGTGTGCACGCCCGATTGATGTCTCAAGCACTTCGTAAATTAACTGCAGTGATTTCAAAATCCAAGACGATTGTAATTTTTACCAATCAATTGAGGCAAAAAATTGGAGTCATGTTCGGTAATCCCGAAACCACCACTGGTGGTATGGCGCTCAAGTTTTATGCAAGTATCCGGATGGATAGTAGAAAGATTGAAACTCTCAAAGATGGGGATAAAGTAATTGGTAGTAGGCATCGTGTGCGAATTGTGAAAAATAAAGTTTCACCGCCCTTCCGACTTGCAGAGTATGATGTTATGCATGACGGTATTTCCAAAGAGGGAGCGCTCTTGGATGTCGGCGTAGAGTTGGGAGTACTTAATAAATCCGGCGCGTTTATAAAGTATGGCACTCAGATGCTCGGTCAAGGGAAAGAAGCGGCCAAGATGTTCCTTCGGGAAAACGGTAAGCTGTCTAAGGAAATATCAGAGGCGATTTGGAAAGCGGTAAAATCAGGGCACGCCTCAGTGAAGGTCGCACACACCGAAGAAGCCTGAGTAAGCGAGCATACACCTGATTATTTTTTCTTAAATCCTTCGAGCGCATGAAGAATTTCGAGTGGGATCGCAAACACGACTGTGTTTGACTGATCGGACGAAATATCATTTATCGAATTTAGTGTCCGTAGATGTAGCGCTCCTGGAGTTCCCTGCATAGTTTTTGCGGCAATCGCAAGGTTTTTGGATGCGATTACTTCGCCTTCAGAATTGATGATTGTTGCTCTCTTTTCCCGTTCTGCTTCTGCTTGTTTTGCCATGGTGCGCACCATGGATTCGGGAAGCTTTATATCTTTAAGTTCAACACTGGAAACATCGAGTCCCCAAAGGCCGGCTGATTTTTCTACAATATCTCGGATCTTGACAGCGAGCTCGTGTCGTTGGGTGAGAAGTTGATCAAGGGTGACTTCTCCTATGACGTTGCGCATCGTAGTCTGTGCTAATTGGGATACTGCCCAATAGAAATTTTCTACTTCAAGGATAGCCTTTTGGGCGTCTGTGATTTTGTAGTAAATGACAGCGGTTATTTTTGTACTTACGTTGTCTTTGGTAATCACTTCCTGATCAGGTTCTTCTACTACTTTGGTACGGATATCTACCTTTTGCCATGTTTGGAACACAGGGAGTACGATACGCCATCCCGGCTCAAGTACACCAGAGTATTTCCCAAAGGTAAATTGTATGCCGCGTTCAAATTCATTGACTTGCTTTAGTGAAGATAAGATAACAACGAGTAAAATAACGAGTAACGGTGTAGCACCAGCAAATAGTAGTTCCATAGTGTGCTCCTTTGCGCATAGTATATACTGCAACTATCCTTTGAAACAAGGCGTGTGAAGATGGTGTACATATATGGATATTGATCAATCGGACGTGTATGAAAAACTTATGGCGCTTGCCATCCGTTTTGTGTCATATCGTCCGAGAAGCGAAAAAGAAATCCGAGATTACCTTGCTCAAAAATTATCACGGAGTCATACTGCGGCACCGCTTGTTCTCTCACGTGTGCTTATTCGTTTACGTGAACTTCACTATATCAACGATCAGGAATTTAGCATTTGGTGGGTTGGACAACGAACCGGCAGGAAGCCAAAGGGATCGCGTATGATACGTATGGAGCTTGCTCGTAAAGGAATAGCACCAGAGATCATTGATGAGGTGGTATATGAAGGGATGCGCGGAGAGCAGTCTGAGGTGAATTTGGCAAAGCGAGTAGTTAGTAAAAAACGAGATGCTTGGAAATACTTGCCATTGCCTGAGCAGAAACGGAAGCTTGTAGACTATCTTTTGCGGAGTGGATTTTCATCGGAGATAAGCTGGGGTGTCGTTGACGATATACTCACAAACGTGTAAAATATGAGGTATAGGCAGTGGATGTACCCTGCCATCAAGCGAATTATAAAGATCAGCAAAACTGAATTTTGTAGGAATATGAGATATACACGCACCACTAATTCTCCTACAGACGCCGCCTGAAGATAGCGCGGTCTTTTTTGCTGCATTTTTGCTTCGCCTTTAAGAAAGGATTCATATGTTTGATGTACTCAAAACGTTATCCGGGTTGGTAAAACCCAAAAGCACCCGTGGAGTCAGTATAAAGGCAGTACCGGTAGAAGATGCAACACCAGCTGTTCAGGCGTCTCCTGCTGCAAAAAAAGTCAAAAAGGGAGTACAGCAACCGCAACCGCAACAACAGTCTCCGCAAGCGCCTGCAGTTGATGTTGACGCGATGCGTAAACTTGCAGAAGCGCAGGCTCGGGAAATTATCTTGGAAGCCAAAGATGAAGCGCTTCGGGTTCGTCGTGACGCAGAGATGGACGTTCGTAGATTGGAAAGTAGTGTCCGAGAGAGGGAAATAGCAGCAGACCGCAAAGATGCAGCACTTACCGATAGAGAAAAGCGAATCATCGAGTCAGAAGACGCTATCGTAAAAAAGCGTGAAGACGCCGAAAAAATTCGTCAGCAAACGATAGATAAGCTTGAAAAAACCGCCCATCTTACCCGCGATGAAGCGAAGGAAGTAATTCTTTCCGAGTTGCGTAGTGAATTGGACGCAGATATGGCACGCGAAATCAAAGAAGCAGAAGCAGAAGCTCGCCTAGAGGCAGAAACGAAAGCCCGCGAGATACTTGTGGATGCGATGAAACATGGCGCCACTGACTACGTGCCAGAATACACCGTATCGGTTATCAAGGTTACAGATGAGGAAGTAAAAGGGAGAATTATCGGAAAAGAAGGTCGGAATATCCGCGCGTTTGAAACAGCAACTGGCGTTGATGTAGATCTTGATGAAGAAGGGGTTATTAGGCTCTCAAGTTTTGATCCAGTGCGCCGCGAAATTGCCCGGGTAACTTTGGAACGGTTGCTTCGTGACGGTCGGGTGCAGCCGGGACGCATTGAAGAACTTATTGAGCAGGTGAAAAAGGAAACTGAGCGCATTATGTTCGAAGAAGGCCAAAAGTTATGTCACTCTGTAGGAGTGTACAATCTTCCACCACCACTTATTGCTATGTTAGGGAGATTTAAATACCGATATTCATTTGGTCAAAACATGATCGCTCACACGATGGAAGAAACAAAAATTGGTGTGGCAATCGCCCATGAAATTGGTGCAGACGTCAATGTTGTGCGCTTGGGCTGTTTACTTCACGACATCGGTAAAATTGTTGCCGACAAAGAAGGTAATCATGTTGAGTTGGGGGTTGAGTTATGTAAGAAGTATGGATTGCCTCAAGCAGTGATAGACTGTGTAGCTCAGCATCACGAAGATTCCGCATTTACGAGTGTTGAATCGATGCTTGTTTATATTGCTGATGCTATATCGGGAAGTCGTCCGGGAGCGCGATACGAAAACTATGACGAATACGTCAAACGTCTCAAGGATCTCGAGGAAATCGCCAAATCCCATAAGGGAGTAACTGAGAGTTTCGCATTCCAGGCGGGAAGAGAAATTCGTGTCATTGTTGACCCGGGATCTGTCTCCGATGCCACCACTGCAGTGTTAGCAAAAGAGATCCGTGATGAGATAGCCAAAAAGGTTATCGTACCTGGAAGCGTCAAAGTGACGGTCATCCGCGAGCTACGCGCAGTAGAAGTGGTGAAATAATCATTGAAACGAGGGTGAAGCTCACCAAACTCGCTCATGGTGTAGGATAAAAATCAGAAAGCTATCCTTGTGCTTTTTTGTTGAGAACATATTTTTCAATTTATATCACCGGGTTGTCGGGACAATCCAAAATAACTATCTGTTACGATTTAGATTGTTACAGTGCGATGTATTAAATGATAGGTTGACAGGACGCGCTACATCTTTTACAGTGCCTCATGGAGATTGTTGCAACAATCCCTTAAAAAAATTTTCTTGTTAGAACCCTCTGCCCAAAAGGAGGTGAATTATACTCATGACTAAAGCAGATCTCGTCGATGTCGTAGCGAAAAAAGCCAATCTTACCGCCAAAGCAGCACGCGAAGCAGTCGCAGCAGTATTTGGAGCCGTTACCGATGCACTGAAAAAGGGTGACAAGGTAGTGGTTACCGGATTCGGAACCTTTATGGTACGAAGCCGCAAAGCACGAACTGGCCGCAACCCACAAACAGGGTCAGCGATCAATATTCCTGCACGCAAGACTCCTGGCTTCACCGCTGGGAAAGCATTAAAAAAAGTCGTTCGCTAAACTTGTTGACTTTTTTCCAAACCAGAGGCTCGCTTTCTCTAAAAGGCGGGTCTCTTTTGGTATATACTAAGTGAGAATATCTATGGTAATCCAAGTATCACATTTATCGAAGCACTATGAAGTGCATAAGAAAGAGCCGGGCTTTGCCGCTTCGGTGCGATCGTTGTTTCATCGGAAATACGAAACAGTTGCGGCTGTTGATGACATATCATTTGAGATAAACAAAGGTGAACTTGTTGGATTTATCGGTCCAAATGGTGCGGGTAAAACGACCACGCTCAAATGTTTAACTGGTTTACTTCATCCTACTTCCGGGCATGTATCGGTGTTAGGGAGTACTCCGTTTGTGCGAGACCATGCGTATTTAAGGAAGATTGCTCTGGTTATGGGACAAAAAAATCAGTTGTGGTGGGATTTGCCGGCACAGGAGACGTTTCTCCTCAACAAAGAAATTTATGGTGTAGGGGATGAGGAATACAAAAAAAATATGAGTGAACTTACCGAACTATTGGATGTTGAAGAAATGGTAAAAGTGCCTGTTCGAAAATTGTCGCTCGGTGAGCGAATGAAAATGGAGCTTATCGCTGCTTTGATACATGCGCCAGAGGTTTTATTTTTAGACGAACCGACCATAGGACTAGATGTCGTAATGCAGAAAAAAATGCGAGATTTCGTTGCTTCCTACAATACGTTGCACTATTCGACTATTGTACTTACTTCTCACTACATGGAAGATGTGCGTCAGCTTGCAAAACGGGTGATTATTATCGATCACGGAAAAATTATGTATGATGGAGCGCTTGACCGGTTGGTGAAGCGGTTTGCCATGCATAAATTATTGTCTGTCGTACTCGATGAGTATGTCCCGCCTGAGAAGTTTGAAAAAATAGGTGAACTGGTGTCGTATTCATTTCCGAAAGCCATCATAAAAGTAAGTAGGAACGCTTCAAGTTTGGCGGCGGCAGAGTTATTGCAGCATTTTCCTGTTGACGATCTAAATATAGAAGAACCTGATATCGAAGACGTTATCCGTGATGTGTTTGCGGGCAATAGAAAAATATGAAACGGTTGCTGACTATTTTTTCTTTGTATTCGCAGCACGCTTTGGAATACAAAGCCCGTTCGTTTGTTTGGTTTTTTGTCATTCTTATTGATGTTGTTGTGTATCTTTTGTATTGGCGGGGTGTATTAAATGATCCTTCGGGTAATCAAATATGGTCATTTTCAGAAGCGGTTTCCTATTACCTGTTATTGCTTGTAGCGGGTTCGTTTTTGCAGGTGCACATAGAGGAAGAAGTGGCATTTGAAGATATACAATACGGACGATTGTCCCAGTATTTGCTTCGACCATTTTCATATACAAAATTTAAGTTTTTTCAGGAATTACCTTGGCGGATAATCCAAGGGGGGTTTGGAGTGCTTACATTACTGGGTATATCGGTATTTATTCGTGCCCCGGAGCTGATTACTGATATACGATTAGTGCCGCTTGTTATCGCTATCGTGATAAGCGCGTATCTTCTGTGTTTTTTCTATAAAATGATAGTTGGTCTTATTGCTTTTTGGACAATTGATTTTTCCGGTTTTCAGAATATACAGACTATCATTTTTATATTGTTTAGCGGCATACTTGTGCCGCTTCATTTATTGCCTGACTCAATTCGCTCGTTTTCGCTTTTTCAACCTATCGCCTATATGTTGTACTATCCTGTGCGCGCATCTCAGGGGGCATTGGGTGCTTCAGAGCTTTGGCAAGTGTTAGGTATGCAATGGGTGTGGCTAGTATTGTTTTTGGGTCTCTATCGGTTCATGTGGCATAAAGGATTGCGGCAGTTTACCGCAGTGGGGCAATAATGTATGAAACGCTATGTTGCGATTTACCGTCAATTACTAAAGCTTAATCTGGCTTCTCTCCTTACATATCGGGTTAATTTTTTTAACAACGTCATAGCCAGTATCGGGTGGGGAGCTATGTCTTTGTATACGGTCATTATGCTTACTGCACGGGTGACCGATGCATATGGATGGCAGCGCGGAGAACTGTTGTTATTTAACGGTATTTACGGAGTGATTGTTGGTATATTTCATATGTTTATAAGTATCAATATGGGGAGGCTGTCAAAAGTAATACACATGGGTGAATTGGATGGAATACTCGTAAAACCGATTGATTCGCAATTCGCGGTAAGTTTGTGGGTAGTGAACTTTGCAACAATTTTTCGTATTTTGATGGCATTGGGATATACGATATGGATTGCTGGCCAGTTGCATTTGGTGGTGACTTTTCCACAGCTACTCCTTTTTATATTTCTTGCATTTGCTGCTCTTATGCTTTTGTATTCTTTGTGGTTTTTGGTACTTACCAACCTTATATGGTTTTCCAATATGACTAATTTGGTTTTGTTTATGTACTCATTTGAAAGTATGGCAAGGTTTCCAAAAGAGATGCTACAGCAACTTGCTTCTTTTTTGTTTGTTTTTGTGATGCCACTAGCCCTTGTTATCAATACACCATCGCGCGCATTGCTTGCGAAGCTCGATTATAAAGATGTACTGATTGTGTTTGTACTCGCTGCAGGGCTGTGGGCTGCCTCCCGTTGGTATTGGCGTTTTGCACTTCGTCATTATACAAGCGCTAGTAGTTAATAGAGATAATACTTGCAGACATTGATGTAAGTTACTATACTTAATCTATATGCCACCGAAAGCAAAAAAGAAACGCGCATCATTAAAGCTTGATGAAATGAGCGGTCAGATAAAAGATACTGATGTTGCAGAGGTAGTTGTTGCAGAAGAAAGTGAGCCGCCAGTGAGACAGGTGGTCGAAGTTGTTGAAGAAGGTGCGGTACCTGATGCAATTGAAACGATCAAAAAAGATGCAGAAGAGATCGGAGAAGCTGTCGAAGCGATTGAAGAAGAAGTTGAGCAACTGAAAGAAGAAGTACAGCCCGATGTCGTACCTCCTCGTATGCAGGAAGAAGTCCAAGAAAATTCCAAAGGAGTTGAATCGCTTTTCGTAAAGTCTGAGCCAGGAGTAGCTCCAGAAATTACCGTGGTCGGTAAGCGAGGGCCATCCCTTGGGGTATGGGTGGGTGCTATGCTTGGTGTCGCACTTGCTATCGGAGTGTCTCTTATTTTATTGGTTCGTGGCCCGTCTACCTTATCATTTCTCTCCGCGAAGCCAACGCCAACTCCAACACCTACCATTGCTGTGCCTACACCGAGCCCTGTTGCGGTGACGAGGAGTGATGTGAAGGTGTCTGTTATAAACGGAGGTGGTACACCCGGAGCAGGCAGTAAAATGAAAACTTTTTTGGAAGAGAAGGGGTACACTGTTGTGAGCGTTGGAAACGCGGAAGAGTATACCTATACCGATACAGAAATATTGGTTAAATCCGGAAAAGATGAATTCGCAACCTTATTGGCTGATGATTTGAAAGCTGACTATGTATTAGGCACATCTTCTGCCACTGTCGAAGAAAGTGCAGACTATGACGCGCAGGTGATTGTTGGCAAAGAGGAATAACGTTTGCCTCATGTTGTTGTAGTATCCCCAATGAAATACAAAGCCATCATTATGGATGTTGATGGTACAAGCGTGCCCAACGCTGTAGATGGCGTGCCTACACCGCGAGTGGTGCGTGCGGTAGAGGCCGCGCAAAAACTGGCGCATGTTTGTGTGTGTACCAGCAGGCCAATTTTTATCGCCAAAGACGTTATTCATGCCTTGGGAGTGTATGACCCCTGCGGCATAAATGATGCGACACAAATTTATGATCCCAAAAAGAAAAAAATTGTCAAAACGTTTGCGTTGCCCAAAAAAGAAATTGGGCTTGTTGCAGACTTTTTTGCGAAAAAAAAGTTGCGGTTTATGGTAAATACCGGAGAAACAGAAGAGTATTACGAGGGCGGATTATTTCCAGATGAGGTGTGTTCACTGTGTGTGCCGGAAGTGCCTGTACGGATTGCTATGGCGCTTAGAGACGAACTTACTAAAATACCAAATATTTCTATACAAACACCTCCTTCATACCAGAAAGGAAATGTATGGGTTTCCGTAACAAGTGCTACTGCCACAAAGCTTCATAGCGTGGTGGAAATATGTAAACGTATTGGGGTACAGCCAGAAGAAACAATTGGCATAGGAGATGGCTACAATGACTTTCCTTTGCTCGAAGCATGCGGGCTTAAGATAGCCATGGGAAATGCAGTGCCGGAACTAAAAGCTGTTGCTGATTTTATCGCCCCAACGGTCACTGAAGATGGGGTGGCAGTCGTGATCGAGAAGTTTATTCTTTCGTAAGGCGCCTTGACCGTTTTGGGGATTATTATTCCTTTTTGATCAAACCTTCGCTATAATCTTCCTGCTTGCCCCCACCTTCCGATGTCACCGAATTTGATGCAATCATATCGCAAAACGTTAATTCTTATAGAGCGGTTATTTTTTGTGGGCGTAATGTTTGGAATAGGATTTGGGTTTTCCTTCCTTGTGTTAGTTATGGGTAGTGGAATTGTTGATTGGATTAATGCTTTAACAAGCAAAGAGGTCGACTTTATAGGTTCTGTTGGAGGCGCAGTCACTACGATTTTGGCGGCGCTTGTTGGAGTATTAGCCGCTTTCAGTCAGATACGTAAACAATTTGAGCATAAAGTCATACATACGGCTTGGGAGAATTTTCAACAACACTTATTCAATTTCTCAAGCGCGCTGATTGACTATAGTAGTGTTATCCAATGGTTGAACTATTTTGTAACTAGTCAGAATAATCCCCTAGTCAACGCGGGTAATATTACAAAGCATAGGACAGATAAATGGGACGAAATTAATAATCAGCACAATAAAGTCATAACAGCATACTTCAATTTATTGAGTTCGTTTGAGTCTTATGAAATTATTTTTATGTCCCTCAGGAAAATGAAATCGGAGTTTAATGAAGTTACGAGTCATGTTCTGCTTAATAAGCATAAAGACTTAATTGACGATATATTTCCCGAATTTATTGGTCAGCCACAAACTAAGACAATTGATCAACAGGTGCAGCTCATAAACCATTTCTGGCGAGAAACCACTGTGATAAGTGCATACCTGGATGATTTTCGTACGGAGTTACAAAATGAAACACTGGGTGTGATTTTGGACAAACATATTCCAGGCAGAAGACCAAAGGTTAAATGTAAGATCCTCACTAAGGATGGACTAATATTATTTAAGCCAAATAAGTGGTTTAAGACCATAAGGCGATTGAAGCATGAACTAACTTCGAGGCTAAGGGTGGTATAATTCGTAAGCTAGATAACGTTCGTATATTAGATTCGCTATAAGTTATGAAATACTTCATCAAAACATTCGGCTGTGCCGCTAACGAAGCGGACTCGGAGCGTGTCGCCGCTTTATACGAGGCACGCGGGTATACACGATCCAAAACCATGAAAGCCGCTGATGATGTGGTGATTAATACCTGTATGATCAGGGCGTCTGCAGAGCATCGGGTATATGGACTCGTATACAACCTTACGGAAGAAAAGAAAAAAGGAAGAAAAGTAAAAATTGTTGTCACCGGATGCATGGTGGGTATGGCGGCTCGCGAAAAGACCGGGAAAATGCTGGCAACCCTCGCCAAAAAAATGCCGGGAGTGGATGAATTTTTACCCATTGAGGAGGTGGGATTTGATTTCGCACCCATCAGAACGAACGCGCATCATGCATGGGTACCGATTGCTAACGGGTGCAACAATTTCTGCACATTTTGTGTGGTGCCGTTTACTAGGGGGCGGGAGATCAGTAGACCCATGGGAGATATCATCGAAGAAGTGCGTGAGCTTGCAGCCAAGGGGATGGCGCACATCACGTTAGTCGGGCAAAACGTTAATTCATACGGCGCGGACTTACTTGTTGGCGCAGATAATATACAAGTGATGCGCGATTTACCTGATAAACAATATTTTCGTATCGAAAAAAACAATAAAGAAAAAGAAAAAATATTTACCATAGAGGGAAAACAAATGAAGCCTACCTATGTGAAGCATTTGGGGAGATTACGTATCCCAACTTTATTTCCACAACTACTTACGGCAATAAGTGAAATCGAGGGGATTGAAGTAATAGATTTTATCTCCAGTAATCCTTGGGATTTTTCAGATGATTTAATTCAGGTAATTGCCAACAATGAAAAAATATCCCGTCATATCCATTTACCAGTGCAAGCGGGGGATAACGATGTGTTGAAAAAAATGAACCGTTGGTATACCCGTGAAGAATATCTTGCACTTGTTTCCAAACTTAAAACTCATATAAAGGGTGTCACGATAAGTACGGATATTATTGTTGGGTTTCCGGGAGAGACGGAGACACAATTTGAAAATACAGTGAAGTTGGCTAGAGAGGTTGGGTTTAGCAAAGCCTACGTTGCCATATATTCCGATAGGCCAATGACAGCGGCTCATAAAGCGCTTACCGACAGTATCCCGTTTGTCGAGAAGAAGCGGAGATGGGCAGTATTGGAAGAAATGATCAATAAAACAAATTTACGAGCAGGTACATACAAATGATCAAAGTGCTTGTTATTGCGGGTCCTACAGCGAGCGGAAAAACGAAATTAGCAGTTACCATTGCAAAGCAATTGCATGGAGAACTGGTAAGTGCTGACTCGCGTCAAATCTACAAAGGGCTCGATGTTATTTCAGGTAAAGATATCCGTCCTGGTGATACACCTACTCATCAACAGACTGTTTTATTTCGAGGTGAAACATACCCGCTTGTTACTTATCAGATAGACGACATTCCAGTGTGGCTTTACGATGCTGTTTCTCCTCACGAGGTGTGTAGTATTTCACTGTATCATGCACTGGCTCAATCTGCAATCACAGATATCTCCTCAAGAGGAAAGCTGCCTATCATTGTCGGTGGAGCAGGTTTGTATATACGGTCAGTGACTGACGCTCCAGAAACTATTGATGTACCTATCGATAAGGAAGCAAGACTCAGGTGGGACACACTCTCACGAGACACTCTTCAGAAGGAGTTGGAAAATATAGACCCCATACGTTTGTCGCGTATGAATAATTCTGACAAAAATAACCCCAGGAGACTTATACGCGCATTAGAGGTGAGCCAATGGCTCAAGCGACATAACAGGCTTGAAAAAAAAGAAAAACAATTAAGTGAATTATGGATAGGACTTCGGAGTGACTTATCGGATATGGAATACAATATTCGTAAACGTGTTCGAGCCCGATGGGAAAACGGTGCCATAGATGAGGTTAAAAAACTTGGTAATATGGTGACCAATATGCCAGTGGTAAGCGCGTTAGGTATAGAGCCAATTCGTGATTATCTATCTCATCAAAAAACAGAAGAGGAGGCGTTGGAAGCATGGGAAAAACAGGAAATAGCATACGCGAAGCGACAAATAGTGTGGTTTAAAAAAAACAAAAATATTCGATGGTTTGATAGCCGTCAGGATTATCTTGCGGCGCTTGTAGAGAAGGAAGTGCGTGAGTGGTATACTTAAAAGAAGTTATGCCAACCAAAATAGAAATATCCCATAGAACGATTATATTTACGTTGGTTCTCATCGCCGCTATCTGGCTTGTTTTACAGATACGCGATATCCTTTTTTTGCTTTTTATCTCATTTATTCTCATGTCCGCCCTCCGACCGATTGTCGATGGGATGAGTAAGCTTCGTATTCCACGGTTTATGTCTATACTTTTGTTGTACGGGATAATTTTTGGTGGACTCGGTGCGGGGGTAGTGAGCATGATTCCACCGCTTAGTAGCCAATCAACGAAGTTATTTGCTCAACTTCCTGATTTCTTGTCTCGAATATTCCCTTATGTTTCGTCAGACGTTCGTTCTCTTTTGCAGCAGGCGGGGCCCGTTGGTGAAAATTTGTTGCGAGTGACTGTCGGTGTATTTTCAAACGTGATTGCAGTGCTTACGGTGATGACATTTACCTTTTACTTTTTGTTAGAACGTAAACACCTTGAAAATTTTCTTACCGGCTTTCTTGGAGATGGAGTAGGCGAGAGAGTGTTTACTGTACTTTTGCAGATAGAAAAGCGGCTGGGAGCCTGGGTATTGGGGCAGGTCTGTTTGATGATATTTATAGGGCTTCTCGTGTACGGAGGATTATTTTTCTTGCGTGTGGAGTATGCGTTGCCACTCGCGATTTTTGCAGGCTTACTGGAAATAGTTCCTACGATAGGCCCAACAGTATCTGCTATTCCTGCGGTGCTTGTTGCTTTTGGTAGTTCTCCAGGGCTTGCCCTTTCTGTTGCCGCACTCTATATCATAGTCCAGCAGATAGAAAATAATTTATTGGTACCGCTTGTTATGAAGCAGAGTGTCGGATTGTCTCCGGTACTCACTATTTTGGCACTTATGATCGGTGGGAGATTTGGAGGAATTGCGGGGGCAGTTTTGGCAGTTCCGGTACTTATATCTATACAGGAAATCGTTAATTCATTCCCAGTTTCTCCGAAGGGTAAGTAGTTTTTATTTGCACTTCGGGATCCTCGTGCTACGTGCGAACTCTCTGCAGTTCACAAGAAAATCAATATTTCTATGGGTTTTCTTGGTGCACCTTGGGATCCTCGGACTATGTCGCGGTCCCTGCGGTACAAAAATTCCCATAAACATATTTATGGGAATTTTGTGCACCTTGGGATCCTCGTAAGCCAGATTCTGTTTTTTCGCCAGGATTGGCGAATAGACTCTCATTTCTCTTATGCCCGTAAAATTCGGTCCTCCCAAATGCGTGGTAATAACGGACCAGTCTCCGGTTGCAGCGGGTGGGATTGCCAACGTTTCACCCATCTTCCGAGCCTGTTAGGCTTGCGGCTGATGATCGTCTCTGTGGCTCTCTCAATCTGTCAATTCAGATTTTGTTCCTAACCCCTTACGAGATTAAGACACCCGATCTTGCGACGCTCCGCTTATGCGGAGTCCCCTGCATTTTGCTGTCTGGACTTTCCTCCCCGATTAAATCAGGGCGAGAATCCGGGTTCCCAAAGTGCAGCTTATAGTATACTTCATTTCTGTAAGATATTCCACTGAAATATGCATTATTTCCGAGTATTGTAGGGGGTAATGCTTGCAAAAATTCTGTCCGGAGCAGTCGTGGGTTTAGATGCGGTGCCGGTGACGGTAGAGGTAGATATTTCTTCTCAAAGCCTTCCATCATTTACGATAGTCGGTCTGCCAGATAAAGCAGTGGAGGAGAGTAGAGAGCGAGTAAGAGCTGCACTTAAAAATAGTGGCGCAGAGTTTCCTGACCATCGTATCACTGTTAATTTAGCGCCTGCTGATCTTCCAAAGATTGGCCCAGCGTACGATCTACCCATAGCGCTCGGCATGTTAATCGCATCAGGTCAATTAGCGCCTCTTACTAGCAACGCGCTTTTTGTTGGAGAACTGTCTCTCGATGGTGGAGTAAGACACACCAACGGCATATTACCGTTGGCACTCATGGTGAGGGATAATAAATTGGCAGATACGATGTATGTTCCTAGTCCTGACGCAAAAGAAGCATCGGTGATCCGCGGATTACGGATTGTATCTGTGCCAACGCTTTTGGGATTATTTCGACATTTATCCAAAAGTGAGGAACTTCCGATATATCCTCATACGCCATTTTCAGAAGTGAGTATTCCACAGGGCTTTGAGTTTGATTTTGCCGATGTAGCAGGGCAGGAGCATGTGAAGCGTGTGCTCGAAATTGCCGCAGCGGGTGGGCACAATGTGTTTATGCAAGGTCCTCCGGGAGCGGGTAAAACAATGCTCGCCCGCACTCTACCATCAATTTTGCCGGCAATGACCGAAGAAGAGGCAATAGAGGTCACGAAAGTGTATTCAGTGACCGGCAACCTGTCGAGTGGTGAATCTTTGGTAAAATATCGCCCGTTTCGTTCTCCGCATCATACAACTTCTCGTATTGGCCTGATTGGAGGTGGTACTCGACCGACACCAGGAGAGATATCGCTTGCTCATAGAGGAGTGTTATTTTTAGACGAATTTCCTGAATATCCCCGTCATGTCTTGGAAGCACTACGTCAGCCGGTAGAAGATGGGGTGGTAACGATATCAAGAGCAGTAGGCACTGTTCGGTATCCGGCAAAGTTTATGCTTGTTGCTGCAGCAAATCCTTGCCCCTGCGGAAACTTTCATTCAGTCGCGAAACCATGCACATGTTTGCCGGGTGCAGTTGTTCGTTATCAGAAGCGAATTTCAGGGCCTCTTATCGACCGTATCGATTTACATGTGCAGGTGCCAGTCGTGCCTTCATATAAACTTAGTATAGATATGCCGCCTAGCGAGTCTTCAAAGATCGTACAAAAAAGAGTGCAGCACGCGAGAAATATACAGACAAAACGATTTGTGGGGACAAAAATAACCTGTAATGGGGAAATGACTACCAAGTTCGCGAGAGAGTACTGTGTGTTGCCTGAAGATGCAGGAGGCTTTTTGCGGCAGGCGGTTACCAAGATGGGGCTTTCTGCAAGAAGTTATTATCGGATTTTAAAAGTGTCGCGGACAATCGCTGATCTTTCTGGGGTAGCACAGATACGTCTCCAACATGTAGCAGAAGCGCTCCAATACAGGCCGCACGAAGTGTGAAGATAAAAAAACCCCGCGCCTTTTAGGACGCGGGGTATTTTGATAAAACGTCTTACCAGAAAAAAATTAGCCACCAATCTTGTACATTCCTGTACCACAGACCGGGCATTTGCCTTTCATAGCCGGTTTGCCATTTTTCATGGTAACTTTAACGGCGTTTGGATCTTCGCGCTTCGCGCGGCATTTTACACAATACATTTGTGCCATAGTAGTATTCACCTCCTTTCACCACAATACTTTTTTTATTGCGGCAATGATCGAGCGAGCAGGAATTCACTTATAAGAATAATAGTCGTAAGAATAACCGTTTTTATTATGTCTGCACGTAATACCCTTGATTCTTCTTGTGTGACTGTTTTTGCAGAAGATGATTTATGTATGTTTGGAATAGTAAATGAAATTTGTGTGGGCATCAGTGGTAGAGCTGGCGTTTCCGAGGTAGTTTGGATCGCCACAGGGGGTAGTTTCGTTCTGTGACGCTGAGCGAGCAGTTTTTCCTTTTTTGTTTTCTTAGGCATACTGCGTAATATCCGTGCGCATGAGCGTAGCATAGCGCGGCTTCGGTTGTCAAATAAAATAGCCTCGATGTGAAGCGAGTAGTGTTGTGTTGCCTCTCGTAATATCCAGAAATCGTGATTGACAAAAATTAAATTGGAATCGTAATATAATGAATACGAATGGTGTTCAATAGCACGTTACTTATTACAGGAATTGCCATAGGTTTTTTGATATGGCTCAGTATCATTTCCGTTTTGCTAATTCGGATGATTTCCCATTATAATAGGTTAAGTAAGGGTGTCACCAAGCAGAGTCTCTTGGAAGTGCTTGAATCCATGCTCAATTCACTTCAGGATATGAAATCCAGAAGTGTGGCGCTTGAGAAAGTGACACGCGAACTACAGGCGGATGGCGCTTTACATGTACAACGAATTGGCATTGTCCGATTTAATCCGTTTGCCGATACGGGAGGAGCACAAAGTTTTTCGATTGCCCTGCTTGACGGAAAAAATTCCGGTATCGTGATGACATCACTCTATGCTCGGGCAGGCAACAGATGGTATATAAAAGAAATAATAGCAGGAAAAGGAAAAGATCTTGCGTTATCAAAGGAAGAAGAATCAGCCATAGATAACGCAAAACATATAGGAGGAATATCATGAACAAACAAAAATTTATTTCTACGATTATTGTTGGTTTAGTACTTTATCTCGCTGCGACTGGTTTGTCGTACGCTGGTTTTTCTTTCCTGGGGAAAACATCTTCTGGTAGCAAAACACCTGTTACACAAAATGGGCAACAAGAGCATTTCGCTATAGATCCGTCTTTGCCTCGCACAGAGGTTTGTCCGATAAACGGTAAATTGTATACAAAGCAAGAAAAAGATATTTGGTCGGCACGGAGACCGCTTGCGGTCATGATAGAAAACCATGAAGAATCACGTCCACAGTCAGGATTATCCAAGGCTGATGTTGTATATGAGGCAGTTGCCGAAGGAGGAATTACTCGATTTATGGGTATTTTTTACTGCGGTATAGCGGCAGAAACTGTAAACTTGGCGCCAGTACGAAGCGCACGCGAATACTATTTGCCTTGGGTATTAGAATACGATGCGTTGTATAACCATGTCGGAGGAGCTGGTCTTTGTAATGACGATACAGTTGATGATCGTGCCAAAGCACTTTGCCATATTCAACAATACAAAGTGAAGGACATGGATCAGTTTGGCATCTCATTTCCTACGTGTTTCAGAAATTACGATCGATTAGATCATCCTGTCGCGACAGAGCACACTATGGTATGTGTCACAGACAAGCTTATCGCTCTCGCCAAAACCAGAGGGTGGACAAACACCGATGCTTCTGGAGTTTCTTGGGATAAAGGGTTTCAGCCTTGGAAATTCAAAGACGATGCAAAAGAGAATGAGCGTGGGACAAACACCTCTATAAGTTTTTCAGCCTGGAAAGGGTATGAAAAGCAGTACGGTGTACGGTGGGACTACGATAAAACCGCCAATGTCTATAAGCGGTATAACGGTGGTATCGCGCATACTGATTTGGAAACCAAAGAGCAGCTATCCGCCAAAGTAGTAGTCATATTATTTGCGAAAGAGATTGGGCCAGTTGATACACACGCGCATCTTTTGTATGAAAATATCGGGAGCGGTGAGGCAATTGTATTCCAGGATGGAGAGGCTACCAAAGGAGTTTGGAAAAAAGAGACAAGAAACGCGCGGACAAAGTTTTTTGATACAGCGAATAAAGAAATTAACTTAACTCGCGGGCAAATATGGATAGAAATGTTGCCCACAGGAACAACAGTAACGTATTAAACCTCTGCCCAGGCCGCCATCCGGCGGAGAAGGAGGATATATGCTTCTTGAAGATCTGATTATCTCTCGAGTCAGAGTGAAGATGCTTTCATTATTTTTGAATAACCCTTCGACTATTTATCATGTTCGTGAAATAGTGCGGCAGGTGGGCGAGGAGATAAATGCGGTGCGGCGGGAGCTTGCACACCTTGAAAAGGGTGGAATGCTTGCCAAAGAGCAGCGCGCAAACAGATTGTTTTATCGGTTCCGCAAAGAGTATCCGTTGTATTTTGAACTGATGGAGCTTGTGGGAAAAACAACAGGCTTAGGGTGGGATATCGTAAAAAATAAAGTGAAACTTGGGAAAATCAAATACGCAATGCTGTCAGGAAGGTATTTGCGTGGGTTACCACATAAAAGTAGTAGCGATGTTGATCTTTTGATCGTAGGGTCTGTGGTGTTGCCCGAATTGTCTAATATGGTCAAAGGAGAAGAAGTTCGAAGAGAACGTGAGCTCAACTATACAGTGATGACAGAGGAGGAGTTTTCATTTAGGAAACGCAGACGTGATCCATTTGTATTAGAAATATTAGCGGGTTCACGAGTCATGCTCGTTGGTGATGAAGAAGAATTAGTAAGTTAATTCTTTTGTGTTAACCCGGACTTGACCTTGTATCCTGCAAATAAATACAATACATAGATTCCGACTGATTAACCGGTAAGGTAAGATACTTAATATGTTTAAAAACCCACGGAGGGTATTTTTTTTGTTATTCATCCTCACGATGCTTCTTGTCGTGATTGATTTGCCGGAAAATTATCGCCTAAAGTTTTCTGCATTAGGTTTTACCGTTGATAGGGTGATTAATCCGCCAACTATCCGGCTATTCGGTTTTGAAAAGAAATTTACGACATCCTTGGGGCTTGATCTGGCTGGAGGAAGTCATGTGGTGTTGGAAGCGGATATGAAAGATATCCGTCAAAGCGATCGAGCGACCGCGCTGGAATCAGCGAAAGAAGTGATAGATCGCAGGGTAAACTTTTTTGGTGTGGCAGAGCCGGTCGTGCAGACAGCTGTCTCGGAAAATTCATATCGAATTATCGTGGAATTACCAGGGGTGAGTGATGTGGATCAGGCGATTTCGCTTATTGGGCAGACCGCTCTCCTTGATTTCCGAGAATTTATTGATGAGAGTGAAGCAAGCCCTGGAGCATTTATTATCCCCACGCTTGAGACTACAACGTCAGTGGGTCTTACCGGAAAAGATTTGGCTCGTGCAAGCATGCAGTTTAGCCCCAACACAGGCGAACCTGAAATCGCTTTGGAGTTTAACAGCGAGGGAGGAAAAAAATTTGCAGAGGCGACAAGACGTCTTACTGGTAAGCCTCTCGCTATATTTCTTGATGACATCCCGCTTACCGCGCCAGTCGTCCAGGGAGTTATCTCTGAAGGAAATGCGGTAATTACTGGTAGCTTTACTCAAGAAGGTGCAAAAACGTTGGCGCTACAACTCAACGCTGGAGCGCTTCCGGTGTCAGTAAAGCCAGTGGAGCAACGAACAGTGGAAGCGACATTGGGAGCTGAGTCGGTTACAAAAAGTATTCGAGCGGGAGTAATTGGTTTAGGATTTGTTGCGATATTTATGATCGCACAGTATGGTAGGTTGGGGCTTATTGCTGACGCTGCGCTTATCATATATGGATTGCTTGCATTTGGATTATTTAGGCTTTTTGGCGTGACGCTAACCTTACCAGGAATTGCTGGATTTTTACTTTCCATCGGTATGGCGGTCGATAGTAACATACTTATATTTGAGCGATACAAAGAGGAGTTAAGAGGCGGTAAGCCATGGAAGATAGCAATAGAGCACGCGTTCGGGAAAGCATGGGATAGTATACGGGATGCAAATTTTACCACCATTATCACGAGCCTTATTCTGTTTAATCCCGGTAACTGGTCAATCCTGCCATCAAGCGGGCTTGTGCGGGGGTTTGCCGCAACATTGCTTATCGGAGTGTTTGTCAGTTTGTTTACTGGAATTGTCGTGACCCGGACATTTATTCGCGTATTTTATTCCGAAAAGCGAAGCGAATAGAATCCGCACGAAGCGCGTACAGGAGGATCAAAAATCGTAAGATTTTTACAAGGAGAAAAAAACGTATGATTAGATTTAGTAAATATATTTGGCTGTATGCGATTATTTCTGCGCTTGTGTTGGTGCCGGGGATATTTTCCCTTGTGCGCTATGGATTTCGACCATCTATAGATTTTTCTGGAGGAACACTTGTGGAATATCGGACCAGTGCGCAAGTCCCGGAGGATGTGATGCGTCAGGCCGCTACTGATGCAGAGGTAAGTCTCGTGAGCGTTCAACAATCAGGTGGGAATGCGTATCTTATCCGCATGAAGCCAGAGACAAATCAGAAAATTGCATTGATGACCGAAGGGATTGAGCGGCTGGCATCGGTAAGCGCGCTTGCAGTTCGTAACGAAACCGTAGGGCCGACACTTGGAAAAGAATTATTGTCGAAAACAATGGTCGCGGCTATCTTGGCAGCATCAGCCATCTTGGGATACGTAGCATACGCGTTTAAGAATATTCGATTTGGAGTCGCTGCTGTGGTGGCACTACTTCATGATCTTTTAGTAGTGTTGGGAAGCTTTTCACTGTTTGGGCATTTCTTTGGTGTCGAGGTAGACACATTATTTGTGACCGCATTTCTTACCACTATGAGTTTTTCAGTGCACGATACGATCGTGGTATTTGATCGTATTCGTGAGTATACAAAACGTGACCGATCGCGCTCATTTGAGGAAATTTCCGATATTGCCGTTACCGAGACTATGAACCGATCGCTTACTAACTCGTTTACGATTATTTTTATGTTAGTGGCACTCGTGCTCATGGGTGGAGATACCACGAAGTGGTTTGTTGTGGCGTTGCTTATCGGTACGGTATCAGGAACATACTCATCACCATTTGTGGCAACTCCTGTGCTGTTGCTGTGGCACAAGCTGGAAGCGAAAAGGTTAGCGCATCGCTAATAGTTCTTCGTTTGTTAGTGAAGAGTGGTTTTTTTGAGTTCTTCCATCCGTTTGAGAAGTGCATCCCGATCATTTGGTAATGAGCCAGCTTCTACTTCGGCAAACAATGCATCCAATACTTCTCCGATAATTCGTCCGGGAGGAACTCCATAAAGTGCCATCACATCATGCCCGTTTACATGGAGGTCTGAAACAGTAAACGGTTGTAGCTGCACTTCTTCTAGTCGTTTTTTATATAGCTCAAGTCGCCATGATGTTTCTGTCGCACCACCACCAAGTCTGTCTCCTATGCGGAGCGCGAGGATATGGGAAAGATTTTCTTTACCAACTCTTCTTATAAAACGCCGTAACGCACTGTCTGTTTGCCGTTCATCGACACTGAATTGATGCCATCGCACCAGTGTATAGAGGAGGTCTGATTGTTTTTTGGAAAGTCGTAGTCTTTTCCCGACATCTTTGGCTATGTGAGCGCCTGCAACTTCGTGATTGTAAAAAGTGATAAGTCCGGTGCTATCTTGGCGGAATGTTTTTGGTTTTCCTAAATCATGGATAAGGGTGGCGAGACGTACGACAGGATCGGCTGACGGACAGTGCTTAAGGGCCATAACAGAGTGAGTGCCCACATCATAGATATGATGTCGTTTGGGACTTTTTTGTGGTGTAGCAAATGAAGTTTCCAGTTCAGGCAGAATATAGAAAAGAAGCCCGAGATTTTTAAGAACTAACACTGCATCTGCAGCATGGGTTGCTGTTAGGATTTTAAAAAACTCATCCCGTATTCGTTCTGCTGAAATTTTTGTAAGAGACTTTGCATGCAGGGTGATTGCTTTTGCGGTATCGTCTTCTATAGAAAAACCTAATCGGGCAGCAAAGCGGACTGCTCGAAGCATGCGGAGTGCATCTTCGGCAAATCGTTCTGTCGCCGCCCCCACAGTGCGGATACATTTATTGTGGAGGTCTTTTTGTCCGTCATAGGGATCAATCAATTCTTTTCCGTCAAAGGCGATGGCGTTTATCGTAAAATCGCGCCTAGCGAGATCTTCTTGGAGTGTTTTACCCCAAGAGATTTTATCCGGATGACGATGATCTTCGTATCCCTCCTCACTTCTATAGGTAGTAATTTCATATATATCTTCTATTTCGGCTTTTTGTTCGTCCTGAGCGGTGTCGAATGATTTTCTGATTTTTATACCAACGGTTCCAAAGAGATTGTCATAAAAGCTGTCTGGAAATAACGCAAGGATTTCTTCTGGTGTTGCGTTTGTGGTGAAATCCCACCCTTTGGTTTCCATTCCAAGAAGTAAATCACGTATAGATCCACCAACTGCGTACGCTTCGAAACCTGCGTCATGCAAGGTGTTAATAACTGATGCCGCTGATTGAGGAAGGCTGATCATACTGATATTATACCCCCAATGGCTAAGAAGTGGCAGATTAGCAAACAGTTTGTAACTGACGGCTCAAAGCTTACTGCAGAGCTGATCATCGAAGATATCCTCCGGGATAGGGGCATTAACACCTCCGCGGAGCGCGAAACGTTTCTCACGCCTCCTGAGCCCGGCTCGTTACGGGCAAAAGACGTTGGTATTGATCCTAAAGCGTTGGCAAAAGCGATTATTCGCATTCAGAAAGCGATAAAGAACAAGGAATCGGTCGTGGTGTATGCCGATTACGATGCGGACGGTATTACTGCGGGAGCAATCATGTGGGAAACACTATGGCACCTGGGTGCTCGGGTGATGCCTTATATTCCGCATCGAGTGGACGAAGGATATGGACTATCAGAAAAAGGAATAGATGCCGTACGCAGCCAGTATGACCCCACGCTTATTATTACGGTGGATCATGGGATAACCGCGAAGGAACAAGTGGAATATGCAAAAAAACTCGGGATAGAAGTGATTATTACTGACCACCATGTGAAGCCAGAGAAATTGCCAGATTGTCAGATTGTGCATACGACCCTCCTTTCTGGTTCGGGAGTTTCGTGGTTTGTCTCGAAAGCATTACTTGCCACAAGTGGTGGTGATGCCAGTCAGCACGAGCGAGAGCTTACCGCGCTAGCAGCGGTAGGGACGATTGCGGATTTATTGCCTTTGGCCGGCATTAATCGTTCTATCGTCAAATTTGGGCTTGGAGTATTACGAAAGACAAATCGTATAGGATTTAACGCACTGATCGCTGAAGCGGGGATCGAGAAAAGTGCGATAGATACGTATACGGTGAGCCACATGCTTGCGCCGCGTCTCAACGCGATGGGGAGACTGGAGCATGCACTGGATGCGTTGCGACTTCTTTGTACAAAAGATGGGGTCAAGGCGGGATTGCTCGCGCAAAAACTGGGAACTACCAATAAAGAACGACAACAGCTCACCATAGATACGGTGACGCACGCAAAAGAATTAGTGCCAAAGACGCTCAAAAAAATAATTGTTATATCACACGAAACATATAATCCCGGGGTTATTGGATTAGTCGCCGGGAGGTTAGTAGAAGAGTATTGGAGACCATCAATAGTGCTTGCTATAGCGGATGGTTTTGCCAAAGCATCTGCTCGCAGTATTCCGGGATTTAATATTGTTGAAGCTATCAGGAGTTGTAGTGATGTATTAGTAGATGTTGGTGGTCATCCGATGGCGGCTGGATTTACGGTGACTGCGAAAAATATTCCGGTACTCACTAGTAGATTAGAAGCGCTTGCAGAAAAGCAGATTGATGAAGAAATGTTGAAGCGGGTACTTCATATTGATGCGGAAATACCATTTAGTATGGCGACAGAATCTCTCTGGCAAAAAATACAGATGTTAGAGCCTTTCGGGTTTGGAAACTACGAACCGCTTTTTGCTTCGATGGATGTAACCATTACCGATGTTCGTCTCATCGGTGCGACCCGGAAACATATAAAGTGTAAAGTGCACGCGGGCTCGGGGCGAGTGGTCGATGCTGTTGCTTTTAACATGGCTGATCTCTATGGCAGTTTAGAAACGAACGTGCCAGTTCATATTGCGTATTCGATCGATATGAATGAATGGAATGGGAGACGTAATTTGCAGTTAAAGATAAAAGACATAGTCATTCCTCGTTAAGTACGATTTTTTCAATTAAAAACCCCGCATCAAAAGATAGCGCTTGTGCTACCCTGATACGGGGTTTTAGGTATATATGTTCCTCATACACGCTTGGATTGAAACAGTGAAAATTAATGTGCGTTCACTGCTTCAGAAAAAGCGTGTATAAGGACAAAATGTCGGAAATTGGGTATGAGACCAAATGAAAATAAATAAGGAGCAGTAAATTGCTCAAAATTATTAACATATAGCTCTGACCCAAAAATAATACTATGGAGACCTCTCCATAATGAGGTCTCCATAGAGAAGTTTGCCCCCACGCCTAATGCGGTTGTGTCCGTTGTTGGCGTCTCGGTTTGTGACGGTGTTCATCGTGATGACCGTGGTCAGGATGCCCTTTTGCGCACCACGTACATTCATCGTCGCGACCTGGAGTCTGGGCAGGACACTTACCACCCCTGTGGTATTTTTTGCTCCTGCATTTGCATGTGCCAGACGTTTGTGGTCTGAGTGTAAATAAGCTGATAACCTGCGGTATTAGTGGTTGTCTTACGGTGACTGGAACTGAACCTCTTCGTTTCTTACTCATGACTGACTCCTCTAACTAAATGAATTGTTCGACCAAGATAGTGCATTGTTAAATTTTTTCACTGCAGACTTCATACGCAAACTCCTCTTTCGAAATAATTTTCGGTGATGTTTTCGGATAAGGAAAAAGACAGAAAAGGACAGGATTATTTTCTGTCTTTATCATTAGCCAAGAACACGCTGTATGGAATTGTTAAAGAGCTTTTACGTAACGTTTACCCTTGTTGTTGTATACCCGCAGTTCCTGCAGGGACAGTATTTACTGCATCGGGCAGCATAGGAAATATTACCGTGACCGACTGCGCCTCGTTGGTAACGGATGCGATCATCCATGCCACCGGAGGTCGTTTTCCGGGTACTATTTCTACAACTGATTGTTTGTCTGTTTCGTTCATGTATAGTTAATAAGCCAAAATAAAACCCTCCTTGTGGAGGGTTCGTGTGTTTGGTTCTAAAAAGTTTTTTTAAGTTGCCATCACACGACCCCCTCGACCTTTCGAAGGTTAATAAGAGTCATAAAGTGTGATTGCTGCCAAGATTTCATAGTCACAGTCAATTATTATAAAGAGGCAACTTATCTCTTGTCAACCGGTAAACCGGCAAATATAATAAGAGATGAAGTACACGATGATGGTCTGACAAGCCGGAGTGTTTCGGGGTAACAACCGAAACGGGTATGCCCGTAACAGCTGTTTGAGGGTTCATATACACTATGAACTAAAATAAGGTGGTACCGCGAATTACCCGTTCGCCCTTATATTTAATAGTAAGGAGAACGGGTTTGTTGTGTCATAATGATAGATATATGAGAACACTCGCATCACAGGTATCGGCATTGGAAGGAAAAACAGTGATATTACAGGGTTGGGTACTTGCCCGGAGAGATCACGGCAAGATCATGTTTCTCGATTTACGGGATCGTTCGGGGGTTGTGCAGCTTGTTGGAAGCAAATCATTGGGTGATGCACATCCCGAAGACGTGATTACCGTTACAGGACTTGTGAAAAAGCGACCGGAAGCAATGGTGAATGAAAAAATAGTTTCCGGAACGGTGGAAGTGGAGATACAGGAGATAACAGTTGTTTCAAGGGCGCGCGAGTTACCGTTCCCCATAGATACGGATGGGCGTGAAGTAAACGAAGAAATCAGAGTCAAATACCGCTATCTTGATTTGCGCCGTCCTCGCATGGCGCATAACATCAGGTTGCGGAGTAAAGTAGTTAATTTTATCCGAAATTTTTTATCCAACCGTGATTTTGTTGAGATAGAAACTCCAGTTCTTACCAAAACTACCCCCGAAGGCGCGAGAGACTTTTTAGTGCCCTCTCGTTTGCAGCCAGGAAAGTTTTACGCGCTTCCGCAATCACCGCAGCAGTACAAACAGCTTTTGATGGTCGCAGGGTTTGAGCGATATTTTCAGATAGCGCGGTGTTTTCGAGATGAGGATCCTCGCCGCGATCGTGCGTATGGGGAATTTACTCAGCTTGATATGGAGATGTCCTTCGTGACACAGGAAGATATCCTTACCCTTACCGAGGAAATGTTTACGACACTTATCCGGCTTATGTTTCCGACCAAGCATATTACCCAAACCCCATGGCCAAGACTATCTCATCGGGAGGTCATGGAAAAGTACGGTACTGATAAGCCTGATCTTCGGAGAGATAAAAACGATCCCGATGAGCTTGCATTTAGTTGGACAATTGATTTCCCATTGTTTAATGAGCAGAAAGACGATGATTTCTTTTATGGGTCGGGAGGTGCGAAATTTGCCCCCAGTCATCATATGTTTACGTCACCCCACCCTGACGACATACCACTTTTGGACACCGATCCCCTGAAGGTTCGTGGTTTACAACATGATTTGGTGCTCAATGGGTTTGAGGTGGGGGGAGGAAGTATCCGGATACATCAAGCAGAAGTGCAGGCAAAAGTATTTGATTTGATTGGATTTAGCGAGAAACAAAAGCAGGAATTTTCTCACATGCTTACCGCATTTAGTTATGGTGTGCCGCCGCATGGAGGAATTGCTCCCGGCATCGATCGTCTCATGATGGCGCTTTTGGGTGAGCCAAGTGTGCGGGAGGTCATGGCATTTCCGACATCAGCATCAGGAGGAACAAGTGTTATGGATGCGCCAAGTGCCGCTTCACCCGAGCAGCTCGTTGAGCTTGGTATTTCTGTGGCCACGTTGGTAAATCCTAAGCAAGGCGGAGGGAAAGCAGTATATGAGCGTATAGTTGGAGATATAAAAGCACTCAAATTAGCATTTGAACCGTATGAACACGAAGCAGTGCGCACATCGGAAGATGCTGCCAAGGTACGGAATACACCACTTCACGAAGGAGCAAAGGCGCTTGTTCTTTTTGCAGACGAAAAACCGGTTATGGTTGTTGTCCCCGGTGACCGTAAGCTGGATATGAAAGCATTTAAGGCGCTATATCATGTTCGTGATTTGCGGATGGCAACTCCCGCGCAAGTTGAGGACATAACAGGCGTTACGATTGGTGCAGTTCCACCGTTCGGGCACATGTTCGGTATCCCTGTATATATGGATGCAGCTGTTGGAGCAAATGCGCACGTTTCATTTAACGCAGGTCTCCATACCCACTCTATACGGATGAATGAAAAGGACTATGAAAAGCTGGCAAAGCCTACGATTGGTGAATTTTCTAAAGCACTCGAATGACACAGTCATTAATCGACCGCATAAAAAAAATGTGGGTGTTGAGGCACTGGGATAAAATCCTATTTGTTGTTGTATTTATATTATTTTTTGTATTTTCTCCCGGAGTAAAGATACTAGAGAGAATTTCTTCTTCTGCAGGGCCGCTTACCAGAGGGTTACCGTTTGTGACACCAACACCAGCTCCATATCCAACCAATACTACAGGGGTATATCCAGGACTTGAGATATCTGCAGCGGGTGTGGTGGTATACGATGTGGCAAGTGGCGTGACGCTTTTTGGAAGAAACACCGAAGTATCTCTTTTTCCTGCTTCAACGACCAAGATTATGACAGCGCTTGTTGCACTTGAAAACTATGAACTTGATGATGTGGTACATGTCCAGACGGTCGCAAACACCGGTGCAGTGATGGGGCTTATTCCCGGGGAAAGGATTACGGTCGAAAATTTACTCTATGGTGCCCTTGTACAATCAGGTAACGATGCCGCGTGGGCTTTGGCGGAACATTATCCCGGTGGAGTGGAAAAGTTTGTCGAAGCGATGAATAAAAAAGCTGCAGACCTTCATTTGTCTAATACTCATTTCACTAACCCGGTTGGTTTTGATGACCCAAACCACATCATGACTGCTATCGATCTTACGAGGCTTGCTTCGTATGCGTTGACCAATAAAACGATTGTAAAAATAGTTGCAATACCACAAATTACTATTTCAGATGTTACTCATACGCAGTTTCATCCGCTGACAAACGTCAATACACTACTCGGAAAAATTCCAGGAGTTGCGGGGATAAAAACAGGTTGGACAGAAGAAGCTGGGGAAAATCTCGTGACGCTCGTCGAGCGCGATAATCATAGAGTGATTATTGTGGTGCTTAAGAGTCTTAATCGATTCGCAGATACCGAAGCCCTCATTAATTGGGTTTTTACAAACTACGAGTGGCAAAATTACAATCAAGAAACAAATTAGAGCGATCGCAGTTGTATATAACTATATTTAATTCGTTGTTTGCTCTACGTACTCTGGGTTTATTGCAGGGACATACGCGATGAACCCATCATCTCCTTCAAATACAAAGACAGGTTGTAGGTAGGTCTGCGGTTCCACTGAATCATAGTATGCGAGATATACGTTCCGTACGGTAACGAGGAGTGATTTCGGCAGCTGCAAGAGAAAGCCTCCACCGCTTTGTAGTTCTTGCCATGCCTGTGTGCTCGTTTTTAGTGAGTATGTTGCTGAGGTTTCATAATCGATTGGCCAGTATGCGTAGCTAAAATGCAAAATACGCTTTTTTTGATTACCGGAGCCTGAAAAGACAATAGATATTGGCCCTTCGGATAGCGTGCCGGTCACTATCTTTGTTCCTGCCACATTTGGTCGATAAAAATCTACTCTCACCGCATCTGCCTGTGATTGGCTAGGAACGGGGACGAGTTTGTTTTCCGAGACTTTATAAAATACGACCCGGACGTCTCCTGTTGCAAAGTCGTCTGGATACAAGCCATACGTTTGAAGCACGTTTCTTGCTTCTGCCCGCGCTTCTTGAGCTGAGGGAACTTTACTGTTTAAAAATAAACCGGTATCTTGTTGAAAATCATATCGCACGATGAAATTTGTGGAAACGATGTCATACCAAAGATGTCTGAGTTGATTTGCCGGGTCGTCAAACCGATAAATATTTTTGTTGGAAGGCTCCGGTATTGGCGTGGTAGCAAAGCCTAACCGCTTGGCAAATGCTTGGGCGGTAGAAAGAGCTAAAAGATTTGATCCTTTTTTAGGCATAAAATATACATTGGCTGAAGGCGATGCAGCCGGCACTGATCCTTCGATAGTTTGTAACTGATAAATGAGCTGCCCTGCAGGTGACGCCTGTTGCTGCGGAAATGTGAGTGGAGGAAGTGAGCCGAATGCATGATTTGGCGGGGGTGCTTGTGGAGGAAATATTGCAAGATAAGCGGCGACAAACAGTCCCCAGAATATACGAAGCAAAATATAGCCAATAACCCCCAATATAGACCAATTAATTGCTCTACGGGTGTAGTAAGCGGTTTCTGTTAACGAGTTGCTCATAGGCAGTATAGTACCACAGGAAAGAGTACCCTACATTGAGTATATGGATATGACTTGATAGAATCAATCGTATGACAATCCGTACACGAATTGCGCCCTCTCCAACGGGCTTTCCGCATATTGGGACAATTTACCAGGTGCTTATCGATTATGCTTACGCGCGTAAAACGGGGGGCAAGTTTATTCTTCGCTTAGAGGACACCGATAGGGCGAGGTTTGTGGAAGGAGCGGAGGATGTTATATATGCTTCTCTTGCATGGTTTGATTTAGAACCGGATGAAAGTCCGAAGTTGGGTGGTCCGTTTGCACCTTACAGACAATCTGAGCGACTTCCTATATATAAAAAATATGCAGAAGAGCTTATCGATAAAGGACATGCTTATTATTGTTTTTGTACTCGTGAACGACTGGAGGCTATGCGAAAAGATCAGGAAGCGAAACATCTGCCGCCAATGTATGACAAAACATGTATGACACTTAGCGCTCAGGAAGTTGCGGCAAAATTAGCGGCACATGAGCCGCATGTCGTTCGTATGAAAATACCTGAACACGAAAAAATTTCGTTTGATGACATTATTTCCGGGCATATTGAGTTTGATAGTGATGTTATTGATCACCAGGTCATTATGAAATCAGATGGGTATCCTACCTATCATTTCGGTGTGGTTGTCGATGACCACCTGATGGAAATTACTCATGTATTTCGAGGGAAAGAATGGATTTCTTCGACACCAAAGCATGTGCTTTTATACAAGTATTTCGGTTGGCAAATGCCAATACATGGTCATTTACCACTTATTCTTAACGAGGACGGGAAAGGGAAATTATCAAAGCGTCATGGGCACGCGTCTGTCGATTATTATCGCAAGGCTGGGTATTTGCCAGAGGCGGTACTAAACTATTTATCGAATATTGTTTGGAACCATCCTGAAGGGAAAGAGATTTATGACAGAGAAGAATTTATCGCGCAGTTTGAAGTAACCTCGATCACTGCACAGGCGCCCCGTTTTGATCTGAAAAAACTTGATTGGGTAAATGGACAATATATCAGAGCTATGAAGGATGAAGATTTGCTTGCGCGCATCGTTGATTTTGACGATAGGGTGAAGCAATTGGATAAAGCACTACTTCTGAAAACTATGCCGCTCGTAAAGGAGCGGATGCATGTACTGAGTGACTACTGGTCACTTGCGTCATTCTTTTTTGGTAAACCTGACGAGTTTGAACGTGACGTGAATGCCAAATATAAAGAAGTATTGCGCTCTGCTCTTAATATCGGAGATTGGACACATGGGGCAATGGAGCAATCAATACGAGCAGCCACAGATGCTGCCGGACTAAAAGCGCGAGATGTATTTATGGAGCTTCGACTGATGGTAACTGGCAAAACTGTTGGCCCGCCACTTCTGGAGGCCTTGGAAATACTAGGAAAAGAAGAAACACTATCTAGGTTGGAGTAGGCACTTCTTATCGTAGAAAATTTCCCTTTTAGAAAGAGAGTAGCGCTGGGTTTCATCCGGCTATGCCGGATCAGTGCGTCGAGAGAAAACTTTAGTTTTCTCTCGAGTATTAGTTCCGTAGGTTTTGTCCCAAAGAGGTCAGCGGTTTTGAGCAAGCCTTGTCTATCATCCTTCCTTTGAAGGGAAAATCGTTGGGAAAAAACCGTAGGTTTTGTCCCAAAGAGGACAGCGATTCGGATTACACGTAGTCTATCCAATGCGGATCAGTCTCTACGGTGAGTTCCAAATATACTTTTTTGTTAGCTGCAACTTCGAGTTCTTTTCGGGCGGCCATGCTTATTTCTTTTATCATAGATCCGTTTGCTCCGATAATCATGCCTTTGTAACGATCAGCGGACGTAAGTAGTCGCGCCTTTATGTAGGTGACGCCATTGTCCCGTTCTTCTATATCATCGACAAATGCGGCTATCGCATAGGGCACTTCACGTCTTAGGTTAAGAAATGCTTTCTCGCGGATAATTTCAGCAATAAATGTTTTACTGTCTAGGTTTAATCCTGGTTGCGGTAGGGTAGAGGTATCGATAAATGGTTGGCCTTCAGGTAAGTATTCAAAGATCGCGTTTAAGAGTAAGGGGATATGTTTATTTTCGAGCGCAGATACTTCTATTACCTGATCAAATTCATCTTCCATAAAACGATATTGCACCATGTGCGTTGGACTTTGCACATCCACCTTGTTTATGACGAGAATTTTGGGAATTTTTAGTTTGCGAACTATACCAAGTACGCGATTTTCCTCATCTGCCCGTTCTCTGGTGTGATCTACCATATATACGACCACATCAACTCCCTTTTCGATGGTTTCTTCCGTTCTCAGGTTGATGCGTGCGGATACTTGATCGATGACCTTTGAAAATATACCAGGTGTGTCCATGAATACTATTTGACCACGCTCGTCTTCAAACACAGCCTGTATAGGAAAACGAGTGGTTTGTGGTTTAGGAGACGTGATAGAGACCTTCTGTCCCAGAATGGTGTTAAGAAGGGTAGATTTTCCTACATTGGGGCGCCCTACGAGGGCAACGACACCGGCTTTCATGTACGTATTGTACTATAATTACCCGTAACCATGCAGAAAACACATGACGAAACACTTGTGCGCGAGGTGAAAGAAGGCAATATCTCCGCGTTCGAGGAGTTGGTTATCCGTTACGAAAAGAAGCTTCACTCATTTGTGAGTTATATCATTAGGGATGCTGCTGCAGCACAAGATGTGGTTCAGGAGACATTTATTAGCCTCTATAAAACGATTGATCGCATCGATACGGAAAAGAAGCTTTCGGCATATTTATTTTCTATTACACGAAACTTCGCTATTTCGTATTTACGAAGTAGAAAGATACACGCCCCGCTTGAAGCAGCAGAGAAGGTTTCGGGACACGATAATCCGGAATTACGATTGGAGAAAAAAGATGAAAATAGACGCATACAAGAAGCACTTGATGTTATTGATCATAAATATAAACAAGTGATTATGCTTTATTATTTCGATGATTTATCATATGAAGAGATAGCGAGTCGTCTTGGTGTACCGGTTAATACCGTACGCACTCATTTGAAGCGCGCCAAAGAAGCGCTTCGCCGCGTATTACTATGAAACAAACAAATGTTACGAAGGTCGTGATGGAAAAAGTGACGCGCTTCGAAGAGAGTCGATCTCGGAGATGGCTAGCGATATTTATTAGTATTGTATTAAGTCTCGTGGCGCTTATTGGTGTATCTTTCCTGCGGACATACGATGTGCTTAATAAGCAGCATACCCTCGATCTTCTGGAAATTTTTTATGAGGATAAAGAAATAATTACTGAGTTTTGGCGTGATACAGCAGCAGTTATTATTGTGGAGCTTCCGCAGCAGACAATGCTTGTGGGACTTATGTTGAGTATGCTTTTGGTGGTTATCTGGGCGATAACCCGAAGAAGGAGAAAAATAGTGCAACGGCGACTTGTAGAACTTGCAAAACGTAAAAAAACAAGCAACAATAAGTGAACTATGAAAGGGGGAAGCATGAAAAACTACTTACCCATTGTCATTGGCATCCTTGTCATAATTGCTGCAGGATTTTTTGTCCGTCAATACTCGATGAGTCAAGTGACGCCACTGAGCTCATCTGGGAATAATGCCGTACCCACCGAAACCCAAGAGCCAGTAGAAAATATAAGCATTACACCAATACCGACAGAGAAAAAGACAGAGGTTGTTACTTCTAGTGCTATTTCCCTTGCTATTAGTTCCCCGACAAACAACATTACCGTTACGAGCAAGTCATTGGTTGTTCGGGGAAAAACGATACCAAAAGCCGAAGTGTTTGTGAACGATGCAGAGACGCGAGCTGATGATAGTGGTAGTTTCTCTGTGACTCTTACACTCGATGAAGGAGAGAACTATATATTGGTAGTCGCAAACGATGCTGATGGAAATTTTTCTGAAAAAGAGCTTACCATCACCTACACTCCATAGTGAAGTCCTGAGCTTGTCGAAGGATGAAACTTTTTAGCTTTTTGTTTCGTACTACATAGAGAAAGGAATATTGTGCTATGAATACAACTCATAAAATTGCAGTCGTTGCGTTCGCATTTATATTGGTTTTGGGTTTGCCGGTGAATACGGTGCTTGCCGGTAATAACAGGGGAGATGATCGAGGGGACGTGCGAGGGATGAGAATAGAAGCGAAAAAGAATATTTTAGAAAAATTTCGAGAAGGATTTGACTCTCGAACAGATAAATTAAAAAACTTCCTTGGCGTAGGGAGAGCGGCTATAGGGAGCGGTACTATTACTGCCAAGTCAGACACTACGCTCACCGTTGAAAAAGACGGTAAGAGCTACACCGTCAATCTTGATAGTAAAACACAATTCCGCCGAAGATTTTGGGGGAAATCCGATCTTTCCGAGTTTAGTGTCGGAAACACAGTAAATGTTATTGGGTTGTGGACAGATGATACTCACACTGCCATAAAAGCAACGCTGGTACGAAATATTTCGATACAGAAGCGATTCGGTGTGTTTTTCGGGGATGTGAAGTCGCTTGTTGCGAACGGTTGGGTAATGAGCACAAAAAGCGGTGATCGCGCAGATCAAACGGTGACTGTTTCCGCAGACACGAAATTTGAAAACCGCAACGGAGATACCATCACCAAAGCTGATGTGGTCGTAGGGCATAAAGTTCGCGTCCGAGGACTTTGGGATAAAACATTGAATACGGTGACCGAGGTGACACAAGTCAAAGACTTTAGTTTGCCTGTCCAGGTAGAAGTGAGTGCAACTGTCACTCCTACTCCATAAATTTAACGATAAGATAGTTTTACCATTAGCCCCGCCATTAGGCGGGGTTTTTGGTGTGGTAAAATTGCCACAATGACGCTTACTCAGTCCACTGTGACGCAATTTCAGGATATGATTTTTTCTTGGTGGAAAGATAACCGGAGGGATTTGCCATGGCGTCATACGAAAAACCCTTATCACATACTTATTTCTGAAATTATGCTGCAACAGACGCAGGTCAAAAGAGTGATACCTAAGTATGCGGAGTTTCTGGCGGCACTCCCCGATGTATATAGTCTGGCCAATGCGCAACCCGCCCAGGTGCTTACGTTATGGCGCGGGTTAGGATATAACAGGCGGGCACTTTACTTTCAAAAAGCCGCAAAAGTTATTGTGGCTGATTATCGGGGAATAATTCCAGATAGCGAGTCAGAGCTTATTAAACTACCAGGATTGGGGTTATATACTGCTCGAGCAATTATGGTATTCGCTTTTGAAAAAAATGTCGCGATGGTGGACACCAATATACGTCAGATAATTACTCATTATTTGTTCGATGGGTTGCCACAGAAGGAAAAAACAATACTTATGACAGCAGATAGGTTAGTGCCAGCAGGGCGAGCATGGGAATGGCATCAAGCACTTATGGATTTTGGGGCACTTGCAATGGCGAAAGAGAAAAAAGCGATGCATGTCGTCAAAAAGCAGGCGCCCTTTAAAGATTCGGATCGATATTATCGGGGACGGATCATCGATGTGCTTCGGGTAAATAACGCGAAAGAAACGCAGTTAGTCGCTGATTTTGTGCGGGAGTACGGTAAAACTCCTGTATTTTTTCACCGGATTATAGACGGACTCAAGAAAGACGGATTGCTGGTGAAGAAAAAAAGTATGTTGGCACTCCCGTAGTAGGTTTTTTTATTGTCCGAATATCTCTATACCCCCGTTGCCTCCGTGATAGACAAAACTTTTTTCAAATGTTTCCAAGCTTATACTCCGTGACGGTTGCGGTGGTAAACCAGGGTCATGGAGAGAAAAGTGAGTGCCGTCAAAGTCGTATAACAGTACATAATGAAGCATAAACCCCGATTTATTATTTAATATACCTGAATTAAGTGTCACGCCGACAAGATTATCATTTTGGAGAAACGTAATAATTTCCTTAGTCTCTGCCCTGCGGGTTTCGTGGGGAACGAGACGTAAAAATTCAGGGATGTCTGGTATCACTGCCGCAATATTTGAGCGTTCAAGATAGTACTTGGAAGTATCAGCGCCAAACACTTGTTGTAAATATGATACTCCCTCTTTATAGAGTGCATCGTAGTCTACGGGTTCGATGTTGGTAACCTTTATCCCCCGTTTCGCGAGTACAATATCACCACCTATCGTCCATGTCCCGCGACCGGGGATAGATTTTGTTTTTGCATCTATTTCTTCCCAGGTCATATCCTGTTTTCCAAAGTGCATAAGCACCATTCGGAAAACTGCGTTCACACAGTGGGTATCATCTGGGCTGTTTGCCACAAAGGGAGGAATAGGTTTCATACGGGATATATTTAGCGGTTATCACCTTCGCCCGAGATGACACCGCGTACTTTCCTATCTTCTACCTTTTTTGCATTTTGGGTAGCGACTTCTTCCAGTCCTACACCCAGTTCGCTCGCACACGCAGTAAGATACCAAAGCACGTCACCTAATTCCTTGATCATTTCTTTCCGTTTATCAGGTGTAAGAACCCCTCCGGAATCGCGGATGAGTTTTTTGACTTTGTCGGCAACTTCGCCTGCTTCTCCGGCAAGCCCGAGGGTGACGTACGCCACATTGTTGCCCTGATTTGGGTAGATAGCAGTCTTTTTTACCACCTTTTGAAATTCTTCAAAGTTCATAGGTTTAACTATTAACTTTTAACAATTAACAATTAACCAGAAAAGTTAATTGTTTTCCGTTAACTGTAAACTGTTAATAGTTACTTATTAAGTATATACAAGTCTTGGCCGTAGGTGTTTATCCCTACATGTGTTGCTTTACCCACGAGCACTGACTCGTACGGTCGGCACGCGCGACACTCTCCTTCGCGACATTTAAAATGACCGAGTTTTCGAGCAAGTGCTACTTTGCGGGCTAATTCGAGCACCTTTTTTTCTGCTATTTCAGGATCAGGAATATCCATATCTACCGGCTCGTCATCCCTATCAAGATACCAATAGCTGATGCCAGTAATTGGCTTCGTTTGCGTATGGCTTGCGAGCAGATAATAGATAGGTAGTTGCAGTGATTCAGGGTCTTCATCAAACTTGCCTGTTTTAAAATCGATAATACGGACACTATCGGTATCTTCTCTATATTCCAGCCAGTCAACTTTGCCGCAGAGAATAATATTGTCTTCTTCTGATAGCCAGTAGTATGGAAGCTCTTGTCGAATTTTAATAGTTTTTTTGGCGAGAGGGCCAGGGTGTGTCGTGACGCGATTGATCATGTCTTTGGCGCGTGTTTTGAATTTTTCTTCCTGTTCGTTGTCGGTAAAACCACCTTTTTGTCCACTGACGTTTTCCCAAATTTTTTCAAACGTATTCATAAGCGGAGTGGTAAAACGTTCTTCTGCGGGTAATTTAGATAGCGTATCTATAGCGTCATGTACTGCCTGACCCAAGGCAAGCGGGGGTTCCATAACAGAAATTTTCCGGTTTGTTTTGGGGTCACGATAGACGTTCCGTAGGTAATATGCCCGCGGGCATTTTAGATAATCACTGATAGATGAGTGAGATACCCAAACTGCAGAATATTTATCTTTCATGAATTATCGAATAAGAAAAATACCGATCGTGGTGAGTATAGCACCAATGATTTTTTTGCCAATATGCGATCGTTCTTTAAGAAATATTGCACTTAGAATAACGGTAAGAATTATTGACACTCTCCCGACCGCGCTCAGTTGGGAAACATACGTTCCGTACTGTAGCGGAATATAAAACATAAGCGCTGAAAATGTATACAACACACCGTAGATAATGAGATTTGTGTTAATTGTCTTGACGTCTTGTACCATTTTTTTCATTGATTTCGGAAATGATAGCAGCAGGATGATGCCAATAATAAACGCGCCGACAGGAAGGTAGGAAATGGCGGTGTATGACTTGAGAATAACAGCATCAAAAATAATTGCAGTACCAAAACAGGCCGCTCCTCCAAGTGCTTGCCACGCGCCAATGCTTAACTGGAACTTATGACGGTTGTAGTTGATGACAACTACTGCCGCAAGAATAAATACTACACCAACAATCTGCGCTGCACTAAGGCGCTCGTTCAAAAAAATATATGACAATATGACGCTGACAAGCGTGCCCGCGCTTCCAAGGATACTCATTTCTGAAGCCTCGATAGTTTTTATTGCTCGAAAAAAAAGTAAATTGCCGTATGCATAAAGAAATCCAATGATAAGAAGATATACCCATATATTGGAAGGTGGCAGGGTAAAGCCGACAGCAAGTGCGACAATTCCTCCAACGATGGCCAAAAGAAACTCAAAAATAATAGAAGAAGTTACTGGATCGCTGTCGCTTTTTTTCATAGCGAGTTTTTGAAATATCGCGGCGACAGAAAATCCAAAGACGTTGAGAGCTCCAAAAATAAGCCAATGCATGTTGATCATTATACGATATTTATCTTGTTGCATCTTGTTCGTTTTTCGTTGTTATAATACAAAAAACAATTTTTATGAAAGACATAGGAAAAAAAGCGCTAGATTTTCACAAAAAACATCAAGGGAAGCTTGTTACAGGGTCGGTTACTTCGATCAATACTCGCGATGATTTATCGCTTGTATATACCCCAGGGGTGGCTACGGTAAGCTCTGCTATTGCGAGTAAGCCCATGTTATCGTATGACTACACATGGCGTGGTAGAGCTGTCGCAGTGGTGTCTGATGGGTCAGCTGTATTAGGGTTAGGAAATATTGGTCCGGTTGCTGCCTTGCCCGTTATGGAAGGTAAAGCGTTATTGCTAAAACAATTTGGAGGGGTTGATGCGGTACCACTGGTGTTAGATACGCAAGAACCTTCGGATATTATCCGATTTGTTACCCACGTTGCTCCGTCATTTGCAGGGATATTGCTAGAAGATATCAGCGCGCCTCGATGTTTTCAAATAGAAGAGGCGCTGCAGCAAATAGGTATTCCGGTGTTTCATGATGATCAGCATGGGACAGCGATTGTGGTGGGAGCAGCGCTACGCAATGCTGCCAAAGTGGTAGGAAAACGATATGAAGAATTGCGTGTGGTTATTGTGGGAGCGGGCGCGGCAGGACTTGCGACTGCAAAAATGCTGTTGGGGTTAACGTGCGAGAGTGATACATGTGATGTATTACCAGGGAGCCGAAGAGTGCACGATGTGATTGTTGTAGATAAAAATGGAGCGCTGTTGCCGGGGCGTAATGATCAAAATATATATAAACAAGCTGTGGCAAGCGTGTCTAATCGTGATCGAAAGCATGGGGATCTGACTACGGTTATACGGGGGGCAGATGTGGTGATAGGGGTGTCTGGGCCGCAAACAATATTCCCTGAAATGATTAGCGCTATGGCGCCTAAGTCAATTGTATTTGCTATGGCAAATCCTATTCCAGAAATTATGCCTGATATAGCACTTCGCGCAGGAGCCGCAATTGTTGCCACCGGAAGAAGTGATTTCTCCAATCAGATAAACAACGTATTGGCATTTCCCGGAGTATTTCGTGCAGTTATCCGCGGGAGACTTACGGCCATCACTCCACAGATGAAGCTTGCCGCAACCGATGCGATTGCAGATTTAGTCAAAAAACCAACCCCTCACTTTATAGTTCCTGACCCATTTGACCCGCGTCTTGCTCGTAGTGTGGCAAACGCTATGCTTCGCGCGAAATAATTTCTTTTAATGTTTGAGCGATAAAAAATATATCTTTGTTACGGATATGAAATCCTAGCGGAAGAAATAAGACGCTGCGTTTGTCACTCCATGGGGCTTCGGGAAATTTGAACCATACGAGGATGTGTTGTCTGTGTAGCAGGTTTTCAATTTTTTTAAGTTGCTCCATGTCACCGTTATGTCGGAAACCAAGTGGATATACATGGAGTTCTTGCTTTGCCTTATCAGGAATAGTGACAGGAAACCATTGGAAATTGTTTTGACACACGTTTCGTAAAAGTTTTTCATACAGCTCAACCTGATGACGTTTATGTTTTTGAACTTTGGCAAAATGAAAATGCGTCAGGATATGGGGTGTGAGTGGGTTTCCTGCATATCCTCCGGTGCTGTCGCCCACGATGTCGTCGTGTGATTTTAGAGTTTTTTCATGCGCATACAGAATAAGTCGGGGTATGCGCATGAGAGTTGCTGTGGTCAACAACACGCGGAAAAATACATACCAGACATGTACTGAGAGTCGATAACACCACTCGTTTCGGTTTGTGTCCGGTGAGATAGTTTGGCTTCCGGTTTTCCAATATATATTGCTACCGGGTAAGGGTGAAACTTTGCGAAGGCTATCAATGAGATAATGATTATGAGCGACAAGCCTCACCTTATTGGGTTCTATAAGACGATGCACCGCGTCTTGTATGAAAATTATATTTGGATTGTTGCGTGTCAATTTTTTCATTTCAGACATACGTAAACAAGGAATACCACACGCGTCAAATAGGATAATGGCTGCAGGTGTATAAGCACTTATATGCGCGTTGAGTATCGGGAGCTCTACTTGAAAATTGTCGTCCATCGGATAATACACAGGGTTAAACCCGTGATTTTTGATATTTATAACGACATCCATGCAATAAAAATCAGGAATGAGAATGACTGAACCTAGTGTCATGCCTTTCCTGCTAAGTAATACCCAGAGCGCGTCTTCAAACGATAGAAAATGAGTTTGATGTACACCAGTCGGCAATCGATGTCGTTTTAATGTAAGAAATGGCAACAAAAATGGTTGGTAATAATTGATCATGAAAAGAAAGAAAAAGAACCTGTGCGATGGTTAGCGGGATTTTGGGGGAGGGGAAGAGGGAACTGTAAAATGGTCGACAATAGCGAGAAACCCATTGGTATCGACATGTCCGCCAATAAATCCGGCATTGCCCTTGTCACTGACAAGTTTTTTGAGCGGTTCTTGTCCATTTTCTAGAGTTGCGACAAACCCGCATAGCTCCATAAATTTCCAATCGCTCGTGCTATCTCCCACGCTTAGTGTATCGTTCGGTTCTATTCCAAGATGCGAAAGTACATTGAGGGTGGCTTGTCGTTTTGATACATTTTTTGGCGCAATGTTGCAAAATTGATGGGGTTTTGCGATGGGATGAATGCTCCATGTTGTCTCTATCGAGTTCATAAAAGGCGCAAGTGTATCGGTTACTTTTGGTATTCCAGACTCGTCAGGGACGATAGGAAGTATTTTGAATATTTCCTGTGTACTGGCTACTTGTTCGAGTGAATCAACGAGGATAGGTTCTTGCTGAAGAATATGAGTGTGGACTTTCGTAAGGTCTGATACTTGATTTTTTAGCACATAGTAAGCGTCTCTCGTATAGAGCTCCATATAAAAGTTTTCCGCAATACACGCGCGTAAGATGTTTTCAGAAAGTGGTGACGATATAGGATGTGACTCGACAATTTTATTTTGTAATGGATCGATGATAATACCTCCGGCAAACGTGATGTGCGGATTGGTGAGTTTGGCAGATTCTATGATGGGAGCGATAGAGTAGTGTGGTTTGGCAGTGCAAAGCACAACAGGAATACCGCTATTTTTTATCGCTGCAAGGCGATTGATGACATCGGGATGAGGGTACGGTGTATTGTAACCGATCTTTTCTCCGACTATAACACCGTCTATATCGATGACAAGAGCTTTTATCACAACCCTGATTATAACAAATAGAGGAAAAAGGTATTTTACAAACTGAAAAATAGTAGTATAGTGATACAAAGTCACTGCCCCAAAATTATTTGAATGAGAGAAGCGTACATTACTCCACCTGAGTTGCGAGAACACGAACTGCAAAAACCATTTCAGATTACCGTCATTGGCGCGGCTTGTTCGGGGAAATCAACACTTCTTCGATCTCTCCAAGACAGTGGGTTTACCGTGCATACTGAGCCGGATAATCCTGTGTTTCCATTATTTTTGGAAAACCCTAAAAAGTTTTCGTTCCAAAATCAGCTACATAAAACGACACAACTCATGCAGCTAGAAATTCTCGATACCAAAACTGATGGCCTTACTGACCCACACTTTCGCGAAAGCGGTGTGCTGGCTACTGATATATATAACCGGTATCTCCACGATCAGGGACTAATGAGCGATGATCAATTTTCGTATCTACAGTGGTTATACGAGCATCATATGTCTACATTTCCTAAGCCAGATATGGTGGTTTATCTCCATGCCGATGACAGCACCATCAAAGACCGCGCACTTAAGCGTGATGGCTTAGTGGCACATGATCCACATGAGTTGCAGCCATACTGGGATAGGCTTATTGCTGATCTAGAGAAGCGTGGCATACCTGTCTTTCGGGTAAATACTGGTATTCGTGAGGTACGTGCGACACAAGAGGTTATCTTAGAAGAAGTACATCGTTTGAAAAATCCAGAGCTTGCCGAAGTCTCCGATGACACAGAGGGAGTATACTCCTACCATAGCGTCAGAGTGGAAGTCACCTTGCCTCAATAGTTTTCCTCGAGTGTGAGAAATGGTACATTGTGTGTATGAAATATGTCGCCCTCCTTCGTGGCATAAATGTCGGTGGTAATACACTGATAAAAATGGCCGATTTGAAACTTGCTGTTGAAAAGGCAGGATTTACTAATGTCATTACTTATATAGCGAGTGGCAATTTGATAGTCGAAACAACAAAAAAAGTGTTGCATCTATCGAAAAGGAGCTTGAACAAGTGATACATAAACAATTTCATTTACCTGTGCGAGTGGTAGTGCTCTCCCATAAACAATATAAGACTGTATTAGATGAAGTACCGAAAGGTTGGAAAACTCGTAAAGATATCCGCTGCTATATAGCGTTTATCAAAAAGCCGGTATCCTCATCGGATGTGATGAAGGAAATGCAGCCAAAAGAAGGTATTGATGTGATAGTTCCCGGCACAGGAGCGGTTTACATGGCGACATTGCTCAGTGGTCTTACCAAAAGCGGGATAAATAAAATTATAGGAAAGAAAATTTATCAGGATATGACAATGAGAAATTATAATACCTCGAAAAAATTGTTAGAGCTTCTGGAGAAATAGAAATAGTTACGATATTTCTGTGATAGTAAATATTTTGATGCCTGATGGTGCCTGAAATTTCACCACATCGTTTTTTCTTTTTCCAAAGATTGCGCTACCAAGTGGGGAAATATGTGAAATAGATTTTTGATCTGGGTTTGATTCGTACCCGCCAACGATTGTGTACTCGTATTTCTGATTTCCACTTTGCAGTTTTACTGTGCTTCCGATTTGCACAGTGCCATTTGCTACCGAAGTGACGATTTCAGCCCGTTTTAGAATTTTTGTCAGTCGTTTCAGTCTGCCATCGATAAAGTTGAGTTGCTGTCGGGAGGCTTTGTAATATCCGTTTTCAGATAAGTCACCCATTTCCCTCGCTTTTTTGAGGTGCTCGACCGCTTCTGGTCGTTTTGCTTCCAGCGATTTTTTTTCTTCGGCTAGCTTGTCGTAACCAGCCTGGGTAAACGGGATACGAGGCTCTTTTCGGTTGAGGAGAAATTTTGCGATCTTTACCATGCTGCGGGACTAGGATTCGAACCTAGATAAGCAGATTCAGAGTCTGCTGTACTACCATTATACGATCCCGCATGTAATGGGTATTATACCTTAATTTAGCCTTCCGGTGGTATGTATGACACCTCTTACGTTATAATTACCGTTTCTTTGTTTGGGAATGGTAATATGGCAAACGGAAATGAACGACAACGAAAATTTCGTGATGCAACTGCTCTGCGGGGGGCAGGTATCCCTGCGGGAGTGGAGGAATTAGCAAATGCGACTGGAAGGGATGTCCGCGATTTCGAAGGAGTAATAGTAGCTCAGGATTCCCCCGCGCTCAGGGCGGTTACTCGAGGGAGAGAGCGGAGACTCGTTCGCATGACAGGACTTGGCGATAATGATGGTGGAGTAGTTGGATTTGCCTTGTTGATAGAAGATATCAAGAAAATATTCGCAAAATTTAGAAAGAAATAATACGCTATACTGAGTAGCTATGTTAGTTACTCACGTTGTTGTTGCCTTCACGAGTTTAATCATCGCCTCGCTTGCGGCTTACACTCCTACGAAACAAAAACTTTTATTAACCTATGTCGCGACTGCGGGGACACTGGTAAGCGGCGCGTTGTTGATGGTTCTCGAAACAGTCTCGGTAGCGCGGGTGTGTGTAAGTGGCGGAGTATATCTTGTAGCACTCGCAGCCCTTATCCTTATCATACGTAAAAAACTCGCTGCTACTCCGCTTTACTAAACCACGTTCCTCCACTATAGTGAGTTTTTGTATGCCGCAACTATCCCATGATCAAAAAACTGCGTTAGATAATGTGTTGGAGTGGTATCGTAAAGACAGACAAGCGATGCAGTATGTCACGCTTGGTGGCTACGCAGGAACAGGAAAGACGACACTTATCGGAGTTATCAGGCGAGAGCTTCACAAGATTGACCCAGGACTGAAAGTTGGCTTTGTCAGTTTTACTGGGAAAGCCGCGCGAGTGCTGCAGACCAAGATAAAAGAAGCAGATGTTATGTACAAACAGGATAGCGTAGGAACTATTCACTCGCTTATCTATACACCCATCCTTAATGCGCAAGAAGAAATAATTGGCTGGAAAACCAAAGAAGCTATTGATCGAAATCTCATTATTATTGATGAAGGCTCTATGGTAGACAGGACGATATGGGAACATTTAGTGTCATATCGCGTCCCCATGATTGTGGTGGGAGATCACGGGCAACTGCCGCCTATAAGTGGAAACTTTACGCTTATGCAGACGCCGCAGCTTCGGCTTGAAGAAATTCATAGACAGGCGAGGCAAAATCCAATTATAGAGTTATCAATTATGGCACGAGAAAAGGGGGTGGTTACCCCGGGTCGTTATTCGAGATATGTGGTGAAATACGATCGTGATGATCCTGAAACCGGTGAGGTGATGAATGAGATGCTCACAAACTACAATACGAAAACTCTTATCTTGTGTGGGTATAACAAAACGAGAAAAAAGCTCAACGCATTTATTCGTTCCGCCTTAGGATTTGAAAGTCCTGCTCCAACAGTCGGTGACAGGGTGATATGTCTACGAAATAACCACAAGGCAAAAATATATAACGGAATGTTGGGGACAATTCTTTCCATAGAGCCTAAAAATCATCAGGCGTATGATGTGGAGATCGAAATAGATGGGGAGCGCGATACGTACAAAGGACTTATCGCTATCGATCAATTCAATGCTGATACAGCATTAAACTTTACCGAAAATCGAAAGTTGTTTCATGGTATTGATTTGTTTGACTTTGGTTACTCACTCACTGTGCATAAAGCACAAGGGTCACAAGCCAAGCGAGTCATACTATTTGAAGAACGATTTACGAAAATGACCGATGATCAGTGGAAGCGTTGGTTATATACAGCGGTTACGAGAGCAGAAGAGGAGCTCTATATCTTTCCATCTCCATGACGTATACTTTGTGGAGGTATGCCACAACCACAACTCGATGCAATGTATGTCAAAAGTATCAATGGTACTGACGACATTATCAAAGATAATAGGCCGAAGGTAACATTTTTAGGTCGCTCCAACGTGGGGAAATCCAGCTTGATTAACTCGCTTGTCGGGAAGCAGCTTGCCAGATCCAGTAGTAGACCAGGTAAAACGGTAAAACTTGATTTTTTCCTCGTGGAGCAGCGACTCTTTTTTGTCGATCTTCCAGGGTACGGATTTGCTAAAAGAAGTCATGAAGCGCTTGAGCACTACCGAAAACTTATCGCATGGTATTTGTTTCGATCAGAAGTAAACCACAAAATAGCAATCCTCATTATCGATGCTAAAGTGGGGGTCACCGATTATGATAGAGAGTCTGTTATGCTGTTAACCAACGCGAATATCCCATTTGTCGTAGTAGCGAATAAAGTAGACAAACTCAAAATGGGTGATCGTCACAAACAACTTGAATTTATTCGTGAAGAAATGGATGGATTACCACTGGTCGTGTATTCATCTTTTACCCTGGAAGGCAGGGGAGAGTTGCTTAACATCATCATGAGAAAATGACCGTCATGAAGGCCTCAGACAACATACTTATCGTACGTGACATGAAGAGTTCGTTGCTCGTTATGAAAGAAGCGAGTAAATGGCTAGAAGAAAGTGGCAAAAACCCCAACAAGTGGTGGCAACAGAAAAATCTTACTCCAGAATTTCTCCTGCGTTTCGTCAAAGCTGAAGAATTTTATGTCGTGATGATACATGGCGTGCCGGCAGCTTCCGCGGTATTACAAATTACCGATAGCAATCAGTGGGAAATAATTGATGGTAATAAGCCCGCGAAAGCGCTGTATATCCATTGGCTTTGTGTATCCCGTCAATTTGCAGGAACTGGATTACCCGCTCGACTCATAGAGCATGCCGAAAAACTCGCTCGTATGTCGGACGTTTCCCTGATAAGAGTAGATACAAACGCTGATGAGCCAAAGTTAACAAATATATATGCATCACATGGTTTTATCCTGGTTCGAGTGCTTGATGAAGGGTATCGTAATACCGCGTATTACCAAAAAACGCTTACGGTGTAGTTTAACATTATGAAATTGTTGTCATGGAATATTTGGGGAGGAAAATATTTACCGGGCGTTATTGATTTTCTTGCTTCAGTAGGCGCTGACATAGTCGCGCTACAAGAAGTGGAGGAGCAGGCTGATGGTAGTAATACAGCCCAATATATTGCACAAAAATTGGGTTACAGCTATGTATACGCGCGTTCCATGCGCTATAACAATGGTGAGCAAGAAGCATATCGCGGAAACGCGGTACTTAGCAAATATCCCATTCTTACACACACCACGCATGTTTTGTCTCGCGAACAATCGCGTACCGCAGTACAAGCAGATATTGATATTGCTGGCAACATATTACATGTTGTTTCTGTACATATTATTCACGCTCATCAACAGCCTTCACCTGTACAAGTAGAGCAGGTAACCAGTTTGGTACAAGCAGTACCCAAAAAGAGAGTTGTTATTATGGGAGACTTCAATGCTCTGCCAGAAAGTGAAGCTATCGGGATTATGCGCCGGGCATTTGGAGATACAGATGCGTCCGATACACCATCATGGTGTCTGTATCCAGATGGATGTAAGGTGTGTAAGCCAGAGAGTGTTGAATGGAAGCTGGATTATATTTTTACCACAGCCGATGTCCCCATAAAAAATTTTCAGGCTGAGACATCTCAAGCGTCTGATCATTTGCCTATAAGTGTTGTTGTTACGTAATCTTGTGGTACACTCCACATACTGATTTATCACATGCACTGATGTATTTACTACGCGCTATATTCCGTCATATTTCTCCTTTGTTTATCCTTTGGTCGTTTATCATCATTTTTTCAGTTTATTTTTCTTATGTCGCTTTTAATCGACACGATAATTTTCATTCCCGAAGACTAGACATGGGAAACATGGAGCAAACGGTGTGGAATTTAGCACATGGGAATGGGTTTACTCTTACTGACCCGATGGGAACAGAAAATATTTCTAGGCTCGCGGTGCATGCAGACTTTCTTCTTATTTTTATGGTGCCGTTTTATATGCTGTGGCAAGACGCAAAAATGCTCATTCTTATTCAAAATATCATTATTTGTCTTGGTGCGTTACCACTTTATTGGATAGCGAAAGACAAGCTTCGTTCGCCATATTTTGGTTTGTTGTTTTCTATTGCGTATTTACTGTATCCGCCGCTTCAACACATCATGCTGCACGATTTTCATGCAGTAGCATTTGCCACAACTTTTTTGCTATTTGCGTATTGGTTCATGGTTAATAAGCGCTATGGGTTATTTATATTATTTGCGTTTTTTGCGGGCTTAGGAAAAGAAACGGTTTGGATTACGGTTGGACTCATGGGTTTGTATATAGCGATATGGCAAAATAGAAAAGTATTGGGAGGAAGTGTCGCTATGGTGGCGTTTTTTATATTTTATTACCTTTTTTGGCATGCCATCCCTGCAGTAACGATAAGCGGACAACATTTCGCGCTGCAGTATCTTTCTGAATACGGCGACAATGCAACCAGTGTCGTATGGAATGTGCTTCGACATCCCAATATGGTATTTCTTACGCTTATACAACCAGATAGGCTGGAATACTATTATCGCTTGTTGTTGCCGGTTGGATTTTTACCAATATTTTCGCCATTTGCTCTTCTGTTTGCTGCTCATAGTATAGTGATAAACACGCTCAGTAGTTACACCCTGATGCGCCAAATTGACTACCAGTACAATAGCGATATTATTCCGTTTCTTTTTGTGAGCGCGGTGTACGGTTATAAAAATATAGTTTCATTCGTTTTACAGAATAGAGGTAAAAAAAAGCGAGCACATGTACACCCGGTAGGTGTGGTGATTTTTTGTATGGCACTAGGATCATATTTGTGGGGTGAGTTGCCTCTCACTCGTGAAGATAGGTTTTTTTACTTTATCTGGGGATTGCCGGAAAAAAATACGATGAAGCAAGTGGAAGATAGATTGCTACCAATGTATACTGTATCGGCAACAAACGATATTGGGGCGCATTTTGCTAAGCGGAAATATTTATATAATTTTCCGGTACATGCGATGACTGCCGACTATGCAGTGGTGCGCTTGGGTGATCAATATGCATGGCCAAGTGGGGATGAGCAACAACAAGCGGTGGAAGCTTTGTTAAAGAGTTCTGATCATATATTGATAGCGCAAGACGAAAATTTTTATGCCTTTGAAAGGAAAAACAAATGAAACAACGTAAGGTAAGCATTGTTGTGCCATTGTTTAATGAAAAAGAAAGCTTAGGTGAGCTTGTTGACGCAGTCACGCGTGCATTTCGGGGTTATGTATTTGAGTGTGTTTTTGTGGATGATGGGAGCACCGATGGTTCGTTTCAGAAATTGGTTGCGCTTCGGAAAAAAATGAATTTCCAGGCAACACTTGTTCGACTTCGAAGGCGTTCTGGGAAATCAGCGGCATTATCGGAAGGGTTTCGCCATATAACAGGTGATGTAGTCGTTACTCTAGATGCAGATTTACAGGATGATCCATTTGAAGCCACGAAACTCATAAAAAAATTGGACGAAGGCTTTGATCTGGTAGTGGGGTGGCGGAGGAAGCGCAGAGACTCGGGTGGTAAATTAGGCGTGTCACATCTATTTAACTGGGGTGTAGCTATGGCGTCTGGAGTTCGACTTCATGATATGAATTCAGGATTGAAGGCGATGAAATCTGATGTTGCCAAAGAGATACATTTATACGGTGAGTTACATCGTTTCGTTCCAGTACTCGCATACGCGAGAGGATTTAAAGTGGGGGAAACTCCCATTGTTCATCATCCGCGTAAGTATGGCACTTCTAAGTTTGGTTTTGAGAGGATTTTTGCGGCATTTGATTTGCTCACCACGCTATTTTTAGCAGGATTCGGTACTCGGCCGCTTATGATATTTGGCCCTCCGGGGGTATTACTTATCGCAACAGGAACGTTTGCTATTGGGTATTTATCTGTGCTCCATTTTATGGGTCAGAGTATAGGGACACGACCGTTGTTGCTTTTTGGTGTGTTGTTTGTGTTGTTTGGTTTACAATTATTATCCACCGGACTACTGGGGGAGCTTATTACCAGTATTTCTACCAACCAGCGGCGGTCACCTGTTTCAGAAATAATTACATATGAATATAACCATTGATGCCTGGGTAATATTTGGTTTTCTCGCGCAATTTGTTTTTTTTCTGCGGTTTGCGGTGCAATGGTGGGCATCTGAAAAAGAAAAAAAGAGCGTTATCCCTTTGTCATTTTGGTACTTGAGTATCATCGGGTCGGTGATGATTTTGGTATATGCTATCAAGCGAGAGGATATTGTATTTATCACCGCGCAATTTCTTGCTCTATTTATCTATGCACGAAATATTGTGCTCCGCAAAAAAGAAACTGTAGCTCCCTAATAGAACATCAGCCCCCTGTTTTCGGAGGCTGATGACAATAGTAAATGTACCCTACGTTTTTTACTCCACTGTGAGCATGCCTTTCATGCCCATCTCTCTGTGTTTGCCGACAGAACAGTAGTATTCAAAAGTTCCAGCTTTATCCGGAGTAAATTCTATGACATCTTCTTGATTGCTTTCAATTATTTTTGTGCGTACGCCTAGTTCATCGATGACCCAGTCGTGTGGCATCTCGCCCGCGTTTTTAAATGTTAGTCGTACTGGTTGCCCTACTTTGAAAGCAAGAGTACTCAAAGAAAATGCAAACTCACTCCCTTCGATGGTAATTTCTCGAACGCCATCGGGGGTTATGTTTTCGGTTGAACCCTGCGAATCAGATACAGGTGCTGGTGTGCTTGCACCCATTGATTGTTCGGTATCGCTAGCCGCTGGTTGACTCGATTGACTGACAAACCAAATTGCTCCTGCTCCTAAAACGAGAAGCGCCAACACTATCAGAATATTATTTTTCATAATGCTTCCTTTCTTGTATTTTATCGTACAAAATAAAACGCGTATTGGCTAGTGTTTATTTAATTTTGCGGATTGTGAGGATTATTTTTGGCCAAAAAATTGAAGGATATTTCCTTCGGGGTCTGCAATAGTCATACACCACGTAGCTCCAGTTGGAGCGAGAAATGGTTTAGCTATCCACGTGATGTCTTTGTCTTTTATTTCTTCGTACGCGGCAGAAACGCTATCAACCGGAAAACCAACCATGATGCGGTATGGGTCTTTATTAGTTCCGTGCACTTTATCGTGTCTGCCGATAGAAAAATATGTATCACCGAAATCAAATCCAATACACGAGTCATCGGGATGTGTCGTCACCTCGCGGACAGTAAAGCCCAATACATCCTCGTACCATTTGGCGAGTTTCTCGTGATTTTCTGACCAAATAATGACAGAAAGCATCTTTGCCCGTAGTTTCATATATTGCTTATATAATAATAGATAGGAAGAATTAGTCAATCATGCTGTGTGCACTACTCATGATATGATGACAAAAGGAGGAAAAATATGATGAAAATAAAAATGTCTGAGCTTGAATGGGCAGCGTGGGTACTTACTGTCATTGGCGCGTTAAACTGGGGATTAGTAGGTGTGTTTCAATTTGACCTCGTGCAGGTCGTATTTAGCACGAACCCATGGTTGATGCGGGCAACCTATACGCTTATCGGTGTTGCTGCCGCATATTGGGTGGTTAAAATACTCACCGTAAAGAAATAAGTTTCTCTTTTTTGTGAAATAGGTTACTATACGTCCCATGAAGAAGCTACTGGGGATATTTGCACATCCGGATGATGAATCCTATATGGCGGGCGGTACTATCGCCAAATACGTGAAGGCTGGTTGGCAAGCTGACCTTGTGTGCGCGACTCGCGGCGAAAAAGGGGTGAGAGGGGAATATAAAGATATCGATGATGTACAGTTTGGTTCGATCAGACAAAAAGAATTGGAGTCTGCTGCTCTCGCACTCGGTGTTCGATCAACGAAGTTTTTGGATTATAAAGATGGTGCGCTAAGTGCTATGCCCCCAGGGGAAATCGAGGAGAAAATTACCCGCATACTTATGGAATATGTTCCAGATGTTGTGCTCACCTTTGAACCCGCAGGTATTACCAATCATCCTGACCATATAAAACTTACGCTTGCGACTACGTTTGCGTTTCAAAAATATGCATGGGAGAAAAAAGCCTTAAATCCGGCAGACGATAATCCACCGAAATTGTATTTCGGGTGCATGCCAGAAAGCATCGTTTCTTATTTTGTGAAGAAAAAATATATTCCCGAAGAGTCGTTTGATAAGCCCATGATTGGGGTTGAAGATAAGCGCATTACCACAGTTATAGATATAAGCAGAGTGAAGACCGCAAAAATTAGCGCGCTTAGGTCTCATCAGAGTCAGATCGAAGAAATCGAGCAGCATCTGAGTGTTCCAAGTAACCCGTTTTTGAAGCAAGAATATTTTATCCAGCGTTTCAGTGGGGTCACCGAAATATTTATGGGTAAAAATGACCGTATTTCTGATCGATTATGAAACTTGTTATTTCAAATTTACACGCAAGCGTTGATGGAAAAGAGATATTGCATGGGTTATCCATGACTGTGAAGGCAGGTGAAGTACACGCCATCATGGGGCCAAATGGTAGTGGTAAATCGACATTGGCTTCTGTGCTTCTTGGGCATCCGGCTTATGAGACTTCAAATAGAGGTAAAAAAAAGTCCTCGATTATGATCGATGGGAAAAATATCCTTCCCATGACTCCTGAAAAACGATCGCTTGCTGGATTATTTTTGGCATTTCAGTCGCCTATCGCAATTCCTGGAGTTACTGTCATGAATTTGCTTCGGACGGCTTATGAAGCGCATTTACCTCAAAAAAATACAAAGGCAGCCTCTGTACAAAATCCTGCACTCGCTCGCAGGTTTCAGGTAGGAGGTATGTCTATAGGTGAGTTTACTGATATGGTGCAAAAACACGCGAAAACTCTAAGGTTATCAGAGGAGCTATTGCGAAGAAGTATACATGAGGGATTTTCGGGAGGAGAAAAGAAAAAAATTGAAATGCTTCAAGCGCTCGTGTTACCCCGAAAGGCAGCAATTTTTGATGAAATAGATACTGGCCTGGATGTCGATGCATTGCGCTCTGTATCAAAGGGGATTGAGGTGCTGCGGGCAAATGGAGTGGGAGTGCTTATTATCACTCATTATCAGCGTATACTCCGATATGCACGCCCTGATTATGTTCATGTGTTAGTAGCGGGCAAGTTGGTAGATCGTGGAGACGCGAAATTAGCAAAAAAAATAGAACAACACGGGTATAGCGCGTATATAAAGTAAGTTATTTTTGGTTTTTCTTCTATAACCTATGGGGCAAAAATCACCGATAAGCAGCAGATACAAATACGGATTTCATAAGCCTGAAAACTATTTGTTTAAATCCAACAAGGGTTTGGACGAGGCAGTAGTATCAAACATCAGTGATCAAAAAAGAGAACCACGATGGATGCGCGAGCGAAGGCTCATGGCGTACAAAATTTTTGGTATGAAAAGCATGCCAATGTGGGGCGCTGATCTTTCAACCATTGATTTTAATGATATTTATTACTACATAAGACCCACCGACAAAAAGGCAAACAAATGGGAGGATTTACCCCCTGAAATACGCGATACCTACGATAGGATCGGGATACCGGAAGCCGAAAAAAAATTTTTGTCAGGAGTATCTGCGCAGTACGAAAGCGAAGTGGTGTATAAAAGCATCCAGTCTACATTGTCCAAAAAAGGAGTTATTTTTCTTGATATGGATTCCGCACTTCGTGAATACCCTGATTTAGTACGACAATATTTTGGAACAGTTATTCCTTCTGGAGATAATAAATTTGCCGCGTTAAATACATGTGTGTGGAGTGGAGGGTCGTTTGTATATGTGCCTCGTGGCGTGCATGTCGATTTGCCATTACAAGCATATTTTCGTATCAACGCCGCTAACATGGGACAGTTTGAACGCACACTCATCATTGCGGAAGAAGGGAGTTATGTGCACTATGTGGAAGGGTGCACCGCACCGATTTATAGTACAGACTCTCTTCACTCAGCGGTAGTAGAAATTATCGTCAAAAAGGGTGCACGCGTACGTTATACCACTATCCAAAATTGGAGCTCAAATGTGTACAATTTGGTCACGAAGCGTGCGAGAGTAGAGGAAGAAGGCACTATGGAATGGGTGGATGGAAATCTGGGGAGTAAAATCACGATGAAATACCCCAGTGTTTACCTTATGGGTCGGAAAGCGAGAGGCGAGGTATTATCAATCGCGTATGCAGGCGCAGGTCAGCATCAGGATGCTGGTGGAAAAGCGGTACACTATGCTTCGGAGACAACGTCACAGATAATTTCTAAGTCGATAAGTCGCGGGGGTGGGCGCACATCGTATCGCGGCTTGGTAGAGGTGTTTGCTGGAGCAAAAGATTGTAAATCAAAAGTTGTATGTGACGCGCTTATACTGGACGAAACTTCACGATCTGATACATATCCCACTATGAAAATCGGTGAGGCGAGGACGCAAATAGAGCACGAAGCAACGGTATCCAAAATTGGTGACGAACAGCTTTTTTATCTTCAGAGTCGTGGAGTGACCAAGGAAATAGCGCAGTCGATGATCGTAAACGGGTTTATAGAACCAATAGTTAAAGAATTGCCACTTGAATACGCGGTAGAAATGAACAGATTAATACAATTACAAATGGAGGGGTCTGTCGGATGAAATCAGTTAAAACAAACACGCTCATTGTCCGCACTATCGAAAGCGGTACAATTCGCGAGGATTATAAGGTCGCGGCTTCAGCTCATCTGACACTTGTATATTTTGTTGTCAGTAGTGGTGAAATTGATCTTACGCCAAGTGTTCATCTAGTGGGTGATGGCTCGTCTGCCACTGTTGTGGGATTAGTAAAAGGAACGAAGTCAGCGAAGATACAAATCCATACACTCCAACATCATCAGGCTCCAAGGACGACAAGTAATTTACTCATAAAAAGTGTGTTATCCGATAAAAGTGAGTGTATATATGACGGGGGGATACGGGTAGATGCATCTGCACAGAAAACAGATGCATACCAGCGAAATGAAAATTTATTGCTTGATGAGCATACAAAAGCAGTGAGTTCTCCAGCACTAGAGATATTAGCCAATGATGTGCGGTGTACGCATGGTGCAGTCGTAAAAACATTAGATGAAAATGAACTGTGGTATTTGTCTACCCGCGGTATACATAAAGATGTATCGCGCAGTATGATAGCCGAAGGATTTTTGCAAAGCGCGTTTTCACAGATTGCTGATAGTGATGAGCGCAAAAAGGCGGAAGCACAAGCTCCGTTTACTGTATAAAATATATATATGGAAGACTATATTTTTGTATGCTTAGTTACAGAATTACCTCCTGGAAGTATGAGAACATACTCGGTGCGAGGCAAGCAGATTGCACTTGCTAATGTTGATGGAAGTTTTTTCGCTGTTGATGATACATGTACTCATGAGCAGTGCTCATTGGGCAGTGATGGCGCGCTCGATGGTAATGTGATTATCTGTGGATGTCATGGCGCTCAGTACGATGTTATGACGGGAGATGTTCTCGCGCCACCGGCTCCACGAAATGTTTCATCTTACGAAACAAAAATCGAAGACGAAAAAGTGATGATAAAAATGACATAGTCTATGTTTGATGCTAAAAAAATTCAAAAAGATTTTCCCCAGCTTACCCGAAAAATTAACGGAGAACGTATCGTGTATTTGGACTCTACCGCAACTTCGCTTAAGCCTCAATCAGTGATTGATAAGGAAAACGAATACTACACTCAATACACTGCAAATGTATTTCGTGGAATTTATACGACTAGTGAAGAAGCGACTGCAGCATACGAAAATGCCCGAGCACTTACCGCATCGTTTATCGGTGCTTCCACGCCCGATGAAATCGTGTTTACGCGAAATGCATCGGAGTCCATTAATCTCGTTGCATATAGTTATATGCTCAATGAATTTCAGTCGGGTGACCATGTGGTAACAACCATCATGGAACATCATTCGAACTTTGTTCCCTGGCAACAGTTGGGTGAAAAACGTGGAATTGCAGTAGATATTTGGGGTGTCACCCCTGATGGTGTACTCGACATGGGTCAGCTTGAGAAGCTGATTACTTCAAAAACAAAAATACTCGCTGTGTCCGCAGCGTCAAATGTGACAGGAACAATTACTCCGATAACAGAAATTGTTCGAGTAGTAAAACGACTCAACCCTCATTGTTTAGTGCTTGTAGACGCTGCGCAGGCAGCACCCCACATGCCAGTAAAAGTGCACGAGTGGAATGCTGATTTTGTGGTATTTTCTAGTCATAAAATGTTAGGGCCAACTGGTATCGGTGTGCTTTGGGCGAAGCGAGAGCATTTGGAAAAAATGACTCCCTTTAATTACGGCGGCGATATGATTTCGGAAGTGCATATAGACCGCACTGTATTTAAGGCGCCGCCTCATAAATTTGAAGCCGGCACTCCACACATAGCGGGCGTGATCGGATTTGGTGCAGCAGTGGAGTATTTGAGTTCGATAGGCATGGAAAATATACGCGCTCATGAGCGCGACTTAGTGAGCTACGCGATAAAGCAAATTGATAGGGTAGAAGGTATGCATTTTTTGGGACCAAAAGACCCTGACATCAGAGGTGGTGTGTTTGCCTGCACGCTTAAAAGCGCTCACCCACATGATATTGCGCAGTTATTGAATGAAAGTAATGTATTTATCCGGGCAGGAAACCATTGTGCTATGCCATTACATGAGTATTTTGGTATTGTTTCTACCGCCCGGGCATCATTTTATGTTTATACAACCCGAGAGGACGTTGACGCTTTTATTGAAGGTATATTGCGAGTTCAAAAAACTTTTTCCTAATGGATCTTTATCGCGAACAAATCCTCGATCACTATAAACACCCTCGAAATTTTGGGCATCTGGAGGGTGCGAATATCATGAGCGAAGAAATAAACGTAAGCTGCGGGGATAAAATTGCTATAGAAATATTGTTGAGCGATGATAAAAAAAGTATTACTGACATCCGATTTTCAGGTGAAGGCTGTGCGATAAATCAAGCAAGCGCATCGATGCTCACTGAGGTAGTAAAAGGGATGACAATTGTAGAAGTTATGAAGCTCGATCTTCCATACATCGAGAAACTATTGGGGACAACGTTGACGCCTTCGAGAGTGAAATGCGCATTGTTGCCATTGGAAGCGATACACAAAGCGGTTAGTTCTGTGAGATAACTCATGTTGTTTTTGCAATTGGTAGGGTATATTTGAAACATATATGGATCCAAACGACCCAAAAGTGATACGAAAAATTAGAAACTGGACGATGCGGATTGACCGCGATCTCTGCATAGGCGCAGCGACTTGTGTGGCGCTTGCACCCAAGGCGTGGGCGCTGGATGACGAGGCGAAAGCGATTATTTTGGATACCACCGAGGAAGAAACTGATGAAGCACTTATGGAAGCCGCCAAGGGGTGCCCTGTGATGGCGATATTTATTACTGACGAAAACGGAAAACAGATTTATCCGTGAGCGCGCACTTTTTTCGGGGAAGTTTGCGTGATACTTCATGTCTATTGCGACTACATTCTATAGCCAGTATTTAGCGTTTTGTGTTACCTTAGCATTATGAGAGATAGTGTGACATGGAAAATAGGTGGTGAGGCAGGCTTCGGTATTATGTCCGCGGGTACGGTGCTTGCTCGGACATTTACCCGCGCTGGATACCATATATTTGCAGTAAATGATTATCCCTCGCTTATTCGCGGAGGACATAACATCGTTACCGTGCGAATGAGTAGCCTTCCGTTTAATGGAATAAATAAAGATCTCAACATATTGGTAGCACTCAACGCTGAGACAGTAGAGTTTCATAAAAATGAATTAAGCCCCGATGCTCTCGTATTATTTGACCCAAAAGATAAAGAGTGGGTAGCTTCAGATTTTCCGGTAGGGGTAAGGCTGATACCCATACCGCTTCGAGATATTATCAGCGAGCTACATGCGGATGGTGTCATGCGAAATACAGTGGTGTTAGGTGCTACAGTGGCGCTTTTGGGAGCTCCTTTTGAGGCATTGTTTTCAGTAATACGCGATCAGTTTGCTCACAAAGGTGAAGAAGTGGTTGCCCAAAATGAAAAAATTGCGCGTGCCGGATTTGATTTTATTGCCAAGAATTTTTCTACGGAGGTAAGTATGCATTTATCTCCGGGGACAGTGACCGAAAAACAACTGGTGGTAAATGGAAGTGAGGCATTAGGACTCGGAGCAGTGCGAGCAGGGCTCAAGTTTGCCGCGATTTACCCGATGACTCCGATTAACGCGATTATTTCTTTTCTTGCAGATCATGCCAAAGAGTTTGGTGTGGTATATAAGCAGCCAGAAGATGAAATTGCGGGTATTAATATGGCAATCGGTGCGTCTATCGCGGGGGTGCGGAGTATGGTCGCTACTTCAGGAGGCGGATTTGCACTTATGGTTGAAGGACTGTCGCTTGCAGGTATGGTAGAAGCGCCACTTGTTATCGATCTAGGTATGCGGGTGGGCCCCGCGACCGGTATGCCGACCTACACAGAGCAAGGCGAGCTGCTTTTTGCGATACACGCAGGTCATGGGGAATTTGCTCGGATTGTGCTAGCTCCCGCAGATGCAGAAGAAGCATACTCGCTTACCATAGACGCATTTCATTTGGCAGATAAATATCAGATACCAGTATTTGTCCTTACCGACAAATACCTCAACGAAAGCCAGTGGTGTATGAAGCTTTCGACTCTCCAAAAACCTGTGACTCTCGATAGGGGAAAAATCATTACCGATGATACTGGTAAGCCAGATGGAGAATTTTTACGATACGATGCATCTCCTGAAGATGGGGTCTCTGTGCGCAGCGTGCCCGGGGTGAAGCATGGTCAGTATTACGCAAACTCCTATGAGCATGATGGATTGGGACACGTTACCGATAATGCAGTCAAGCGTGCTGAGATGGTCGCGAAGCGATTGCGGAAAATAAAAGCGATACAGTCAGGTATCATGCCACCACAGAGAGATGGCGATGAACAACCGGAAATTACTTTTGTCACCTGGGGCACAACAAAAGGTGCTGTATTGAGTGCGGCTCAAATATTGCGGGCGAAGGGCAAGAAAGTAGTAGTTGTTTCCTACCCATGGGTATTTCCATTTCCAGTGGAAGAAACCAAGACATTGCTTTCATCCTCAAGTCGGGTGATTGATGTAGAACAAAATGCCACTGGACAACTCGCGTATCTTATTCGGGCAGAAACAGGTATCGATATACAGGAGAAGTTTTTGAAATCAGATGGGAGACCGTGGTTGCCGGAGGAGATAGTAGATAGGATAAAATAACAATGATATGGCGACACTAACCGCAGAATCATACAATACAGGATTTTTACCAACATGGTGCCCAGGGTGCGGAGATTTTGGTATATGGAAATCGCTTCAGGGCGCGTTTGCCAAACTCGGCATCGGACCAGATGACGGGTTTATTGTCTATGGCATAGGATGCCATGGCAATATGTATGATTGGATGAAAATGTATGGGTTTGCCGGTTTGCATGGTAGAGCATTGCCCGTAGCTCAGGGAGCAAAGTTAGCAAATCACTCTCTGCCAGTGGTGGTCGTATCAGGAGACGGGGATTGTTTGGGAGAAGGTGGTAATCATTTTATGCATGCTGCCAAAAGAAATCCCGATATCACTGTCGTTATTCATGATAATCAAGTATATGGTCTCACTACTGGTCAGGCTTCGCCTACAGCCAAGCCGGGTTTTAAAACTAAATCAACACCAGAGGGGTCGACTGATGCGCCAGTGAACCCATTGGCGCTTGCACTTGTTTCCGGAGCAACATTTGTCGCGCGCGGGTTTGCTGGAGACTTGCCGGGGCTTACCTCGCTTATGGCAGAAGCCATGAACCATAAAGGTTTTGCAGTTCTTGATGTCATGCAGCCATGTGTCACGTTTGATAAAGTACATACATATCAGTGGTATCGACAGCGTTTGTATCGGCTTGCTGATAGCGGGTATACACCCGATAACAAGCTTAAAGCGCTAGAAAAAGCGATGGAGTGGGGAGATAAAATTCCGCTCGGAGTTTTTTATAAAGAAGATAAACCGACCAGTGAAGCTTTGGAACCCGCGCTTTCAGGTGAACCTCTCAATCGTTTACCGCTAGAGGTAGCCCATTGGGACAAGCTACTCAACGAATTTGTGTAAGATGATTTTCCCCGCGAAAATCGGGGGTTGACAATTGATTAGCACTTGTTATACTAGAGTGCTAATAACTCATTATGAGTACTTCACTCGACAATCCAAATCAACTGTTACCGGTTGTCCCGATTCGGGACGGCATTGTGTTTCCTGGCACCGAGATGATCCTTACCTTTGGGCGACAGCGCTCTGTAAAAGCGATCGAAGCCGCGCAAAACGCAGGGAAGCGAGTTGTGTTAGTCATGCAGCGAAACCCCAATATCAATGACCCTACGCCTTCTGATTTGTACCAAATCGGAACAGTCGGGGAAATTGTGCAGATGATGCGTAACGAAGGAGAAATAAACGCCTTAGTGCGCGGTATTTCCAAAGTAGAGCTTACTTCTTATGAAGCGGTCGAGCCATTTTTTGTCGCAAGAGTGGCAGAGATAGCTGATGTCATAGAAGATGATGAAGAAACGAAAGCATTATTTAACCACCTCACAAACGAGCTTCGTCAGGCAGTAAAGCTTGGGAAAACAATGGACTTTTTGACATTTATGAACATTATGTCTGGTATGTCTCCCGAGACTTTGTCATACCATCTGGCTGGCGTTATGGATACAAAGCCGAGTGAGAGACAGGAATTGTTGGAATTAAATTCCGTCAAGGCACGTTTTGAAAAAGAAGCGGCATATCTTGCCAAAGAGGTGAAAGTGCTTGAGTTGGAAAAAAAGATCGCGACCAAAACTCAGGAAAAATTTGAAAAAAATGTAAAAGAACAAGTACTTCGAGAGCGAATAAAGACGATTGAAAAAGAGCTTGGTGATGACGATGAAAACAAAGAATTTAAGGAACTCGCTGATAAAATAAAGAAAGCGGGCATGCCCCAGGAAGTAAAAGAAAAAGCCGAAAAAGAATTACGCCGCCTCACCCAGATGTCCCAGTACAATCCGGAAGCATCGTATGTGCGGACATACCTAGATTGGTTGGTAGAAGTACCATGGAACCAAGAAAGCGCCAACACAGTAAACCTTGCTGACGCAGAAAAAGTACTTAATCAGGATCATTACGCATTAGGGAAAATAAAAGAGCGTATTTTGGAGTTTTTGGCAGTGATGAAGCTTCGGAGTGTGAGCGATGAACCTGTAGAAAAAGCGGAAAAAACGACAAAGGGCGTAGCGAGTGAGAAAAATACGCCAAAGCGCGGCAGTAAATCCGCACCAACTATTTTATGTTTTGTCGGTCCGCCAGGAGTGGGAAAAACGTCTATAGGGAAATCGATAGCCCGATCATTGGGGCGAAAGTTCGTAAAAATGTCTTTGGGTGGCATACGAGATGAAGCAGAAGTTCGTGGACATAGGAGAACCTATGTCGGAGCTATGCCGGGGCGTATTATCCAAGGCATCAAACAGGCAGGGACGAAAAATCCAGTGTTTATGTTGGATGAAATTGACAAAGTTGGCGCAGATTTTCGTGGAGACCCATCTGCAGCACTCCTTGAGGCGCTTGATCCAGAACAAAATTACGCATTTTCTGATCATTATCTGGAAGTGCCGTATGATTTGTCCGAAGTATTTTTTATCACTACATGTAACCAACTCGACACTATCCCACCGGCGCTTCGGGATAGATTAGAGATTATCCGCTTTGCGGGGTACACTGAGGACGAGAAATTCCATATCGCAAAAGATTATCTGTTTGAAAAACAGCGAATTATTCATGGAGTGCCTGCAAAAGTTGTCGACCTTGCCGATGAAGGACTCCGCGAGATTATCAGGCAGTACACGAGAGAAGCTGGGGTGCGTAATTTGGAGCGTGAAGTGGCGACAATTTTCCGAAAAGTGGCCAAAAAAATTGCTGACGCGGATGCAAAATCGAAAAAAACATTTGTCATCAAGCCCGCTGATTTACAGACATATCTGGGGCCCACAAAATTTAGCTCATCGTTAGCCGAGAAAAAAGATGAAGTTGGTATGTCTACCGGACTTGCGTGGACTGAAGCGGGAGGGGACATACTGTTTATTGAAGTAGCTCTTATGCCTGGTCGTGGCACACTAATACTCACAGGTCAGCTTGGTGATGTGATGAAAGAATCAGCGCAAGCTGCTATGTCTTATGTGCGGAGTCGTTTCAAGGCGCTCAAATTACCAGAAAAGTTTTACCAGAAACTTGATGTCCATGTGCATGTGCCGGAGGGCGCGGTACCCAAAGACGGTCCGTCGGCAGGAGCAGCTATCGCTACGGCGATCGTATCAGCACTCAGCAAGAAAGCCGCGAAGCGCCTCGTCGCTATGACCGGGGAAATTACGCTCCGTGGCAGAGTGCTCGAAATTGGTGGGGTTAAGGAAAAAGTGATCGCCGCGCACCGAGCGGGTATTAAAGACGTGATACTGCCGAAAAATAATAAAAAGGATTTGGAAGATATACCCAAAGCAGTGATGACCGACCTGAAGTTCCATTTCGTGGAGCACATGGACGAAGTGCTCAAAGTCGCCATGCCTTCACTCAAGTTTTCGACACAAAACTAAATTTCTCTTTTCCATTTATTGCTTCATATAGTCGTACACCGTTTTTGAAAGTGTGGCCATGAGCTTGTCGGTCTCTTCACCTTCAGTGGTGCCGCTGGTGAATACCCCGACGTAATAGGTGTGTTTTCCGTCGGTAACAATGCCAGCATCGTGAATAATGCCGACTTCCGTGCCGATTTTATGATATGCGGTGGTGCCATCAGGCAAATCAGCGGGAAGTCTGGTCTCGAAATCGGTATCTTTGAGAAATGAAAGCATTTCCAGGGTATGTGCTTCATCAGTGACTTTGCGGTCGTAGATCAGGCGAAACATTTTTGCCATATCTAGGTTTGATGTTTTGTTGGCAACCATGTCTGTTTGGGAAAGACCCCAGGTCGCGACTACTTCTTTTAATTTCGGAAATCCAACGATGTGATTTGCCAGGATGTAGGCTGCGGTGTTGTCGCTTTGTTTGATCATGAGTTTAGCAAGAGTTTTGACTGAATATACGGCACCTGGTTTGTCATAGCGGAGGGAACCGGTGCCGTAATCCTGTATATCTGCCGCCTGTACGGTGATATCACGATCCAGATCGACTTCTCCCTTGTTTGCGTAGTAATAGAGGGCGGCAAGAATTGGTACTTTATTTACCGACGCGGCGACAAATATTTCGCCTTCACTGATGCGGAGTGCGAAGTCTGACGTATAGTCTTCTACGATGATGGAATAGTCGCTCCATTTCCCTCCGAGGGTGTTATTTATTTTTTCTGTGAGGTCATCAACACTTTTTTGTTTTTTAAATAACGTAAATGATTTGGGCTTTGGCGTGTTTTGTACGATAACCATGTCATCCGGAATAGGCGAAATCACCGTCACGCGGTTTCGAAAAAATGAACGGATCAAAAGCACGGTAATAACTACAGAGGTAACAAGGAAGATAAATCGAACCCATCGTTTTCGTTTTGAGCGTACGCCATCCATGGCAAGTATTGTACCACTAACTTCTGACAATAAACCCACTTGACCGATGCTGTTACGGGCGGAGATAGTCTGTTTCCAGGTCCCGGTCGATAATCTGTTGCGCTTGTAGCATTTCTTCCGGCGAGTAGATATGAATGATGGTGAATTTTCCCGACGTGATTTGTTTCTGATAATCGTGGGTGATTTCGAGTATGTGGACTAGTCCCCAGTAGAGCCATTTGCCCCCTATATCCTGTACTAAAAAGTTCCGTACGGGTGGTGCTTTGTATATGCGGATACTCGGTTTATCGCGGAATTCGAATATTTTTCCCTCCACGTCTTTTAAGGTAACGGGAGTAACTTTGTGGCGTTCGTAGTCCAAAATATCAGGAAATCCCTGTTCTTTGGTAATCCGCAATGTGTCATTGATTTCGATAAAACTACCCATATTTATTAATTATATAACAAGTACGCAAGTTTGGAACGTTTTATAGAGATTACTATCTCTAATTATTCCTAGCGATTATAATAATAGTATGTTGCCACAAAAAATTGTTGTATTTGGAGGAAGTTCTATAGCAGGTGTCGGTGACCCGGTTGGAGGAGGGTTTATTGATCGTCTCAAGCGATGGCATCAATTACAAAATCCCACAAATATATTATTTAACCTTGGTGTGAACGGAGATACAACGAATGAGCTAATAAGTAGATTATTGCCCGAAGCTGCTCTTAGAAAACCAGGTCTTATCATTATTTCTGTCGGATCCAATGATGTGTACAGAAAAGATAGTATAAACGCACCAAAACAAACTACACTTGAGAATTATAAGTCAAATATTCATAAACTTATAGAACAATCACTTTCGCTTTGCCCTGTTGTCTTTTTAAGTGCGTTTCCTATAAACGAGTCAAAAACAACTCCAATGAAAGGGTGGGGGCATACAACATTTTATTTAAAAAAGGATCAAGAAGAATATCAAGAGGCTGCGAAGCAAATCTGTCTCGATTTAAATATTCCATACTGTGATGTTTATTCAGAATGGTTAAAACACGACTATACAACGTGGCTTACTGAGGATGGTTTGCACGCAAATCCTGCAGGGCATGAAAAAGTTTTTATTTTCCTAAAAAATTTCCTCAAAAATTTACACTTTTAAAGTACCCCGTGCCGGATTCGAACCGGCGATTTGTTCCTTGAGAAGGAACCGTCCTAGGCCGCTAGACGAACGGGGCTATATTTATTTTTTAACTATGCTATCTAAAAAACCCTCACCTCGGCCGCTAGCGCAGTGATTACGCTGCACTCACCAGCACTAATACTCCCTTTGTATCGCAAAGTGCTGGACGGCGAACCGGTAAACCGGCTCGTATCTGATACGAGATATATAAAAAATGCACGGACTACTCCGTGCAATTTTTATATGTACCCCGTGCCGGATTCGAACCGGCGATTCTCTGGCTGAAAACCAGATGTCCTGGGCCGCTAGACGAACGGGGCTATATTTACTTGTAAATGTGTGTCGCAAAACGCTGGACTGCGAACGGGGCGACAAATCAAATTGTACCAAAAAAATGAACCAAAGGAAACCTGAAACCAAAAAAATACGCCCAAACCAAACATCAAACCTGCCCATGATAGGCAACAGTCCGATATGGCTCGGGCGTCATGATGTATATCTCAATCTTCAGGATCCGTCTCCTCCTTTGACAAACCAGATGCTAAATCGGCCAGCAAAGCCGAAGAAAGCAGAAAAAACGAGACTGTAACTTATGTAGAAAAGAAACTTCTCTGCAAGCCACAGCAGATTTTCCTGCGTGTAGATTCCTTCGAGCATGCCGAAAGAGTACATCAGCCGCCACAGCGCGCCTTCGAACACGATAATCAACCATAGTCCGTAGCCTTTTTCGGTCGCGAGAGCAAACGCACCGATAAAGATGTGGACGAGCATGATGACAAATGAAACCTCTCTGTCTCCTTCAGGATTCAGAAGGTACGATATAAATGGCATCAGCAACGAAACGAGTATAAGAAACGGAGTGTGAACTTTAATTTTTTTCTTACCTTTGTTTGAATTTGTTTGTCTCATGATATCCTCTTTCTAAATATTTTTTTGGGTGAAGCAGGCTGTAGTAAAACGATTTGCTTTGCCACAAGCTGCCTCACTCAAACCAGAAATGAGGATAAAGATTGAGATATGGTAAAGTGCGCCTCGCATGATCTGCAGGTCAATCAGGCTATACTGATTGCCGCAAACCCAGCAAAGTCATGAAATTATACCGTTTTTCGCGTTACAACGCCATTTTTACTCATTTAAGGATTTTTTTGGCTGTAAGGGTAGTTAACGAAGAGGCAATCGCTCCGATGCGCCCCCTTCTTGTGCAGGGACAAAGCACACCATGCGCAAAAAGTTTGTTAACCGGTGATGCATAGCATTCACCGAAGCGGTAAAACTGCCAGTCAATTTTCTCGTATTTAAGGGGCTGTCAGGATTTGTACAGCTCCCTGTAGTCATATAATTTTTTCCATCATTAAACAATGTAAGCTCGCGTTTCCCCGAACGCTGATAAAACCGACATTGCTCGCACGGACGCTCTGCTTCTTGTCGTTGTGATCTCATATATCGCTTGTCTTGTATTGTATCCACCTTATTTCCCTCTTGCAACGCATGGGGTATTTAGTCTTAAATAGTTCAATATGAATGATCAAATAGTCGATGCAGAAGTCGTAGAAACCCAAGATGACGTGGTCACCCCGCCTCAAGATTCCGCTACTGCAGATACGGTACTTGAGCTGGAACAAATGATAAAAACCAACGTCAGCGCTATTGAACGCAACAAAACCGAACTTAAAAAGCTCAAAGAAATGCTCGAAAGCGCACTGTTAAATGACAGCACCTACAAAGAAGCTGCCGACAAAGCCAAAGAGGCCGCGAAAGAAAAAGGCAAGGCAAAAATGAATGTCATGCAAAACTCCGCGACCAAGCAGATTGCCGAAAAGGTAAAAGACATGACCCAAGAAAACAAAGACCTCTCAATCGCCCAGTCCGAATATCTGCGTGAGTACGCGAGACTTTCAGGAACGACAGAAATCGAAGGAGAAGATGGCGAGGTACGCGAAATTATATATGTCGCGAAACTCGTGAAAAAAGCCAGAAGGAATTCATGAAGCAAACCGGTAAGCCGAAGCTCCGTTGGTGGTATGCTGGACTTGTTGCCCTGTTTCTCGTTATCGCCACATTTCTCCGGCTTTGGTATCTCGATCGCATCCCCACCGGCATCGTCATGGACGAGTTTGACTACGTATTAAACGCCAAATTTGTATATCATACCGGTTCTAATATTTACGATAACTGGTCGCCCTGGTCACTCACGACTTTTCCCGATGAAGTACCCAAAGGTGAACTCACCTATCTTGTCAGCCTCCCGTTTGTGGGCTCGTTCGGCTTGTCACTCCTTACTGCTCGCATAGGATTTGCACTCATAAGCGTTTTATCCGTTTTTGTTATCTACAGCATAGCAGCGACATTGTTTGGCCCATGGGTAGGACTTATCGCTGGTTTTATGGCGGCCATCAATCCTTGGAGCATCTATTTTGGACGGACTGCGTACGATGTGCCTATATCTATTACTTTTTACTTGCTCGCGTTTTTATGCCTGCTCAAGCTCCGAGGCGCCAACATACTACTCACATTACTCCCGTTGTTTTTTGCGTTTTACAACTACATCGGCACGAAGCTCCTCTTTCTTCCCTATGTATTTACGACCGTTATCGGGGTATGGCTATTTATCCGCAAGCGCGAGGATACCAAATGGTTTGTACTCGTACTTCTCGGGGCAATCCTGATATTTGGTCAATTTGTGTTTCGAGTACAGACAACGACAGCAAGTCTCCGGATGAACCAACTTTTCACTCCATTTGACCCAACGATTGCTACAGAAGTAGACACCCAACGGAGGCTCACACTTGACACTCCATTGACGACACTCTTTGCAAATAAACCGATTGTATATCTAAAAACAATGGTGGTTAAGTTTTTTGGGGCGTTTTCTCCCGGTATAATTTTTACCAACGGTGAGGGGATGTCCTCTTTTTCGCTATGGGAGCATGGATTATTTTACCCATTAGACGCACTCTTTTTGCTCATCGGTGCGGCACTCCTCCTTACCAACGCGCCAATACTGCTTACGTTATTTGCGATCATTATCGTCATCTCGCCTATCCCTGCAATATTTTCTACCGAGGGCACTACCTATGCACATCGAGCTGCGCTAATGTATCCGTTTTTTACCATGCTTATCGCGTATGGCATATACGGTTGCGTGGGATGGGTCAAACGTAATGTGCGATCAGTGGCTGCGGGAAGTATCGCACTGCTTTACATCATACTCACTGCAAATTTTGCGTATCTTTATTTTTTCCGATTTCCCTATTACAACTCCGAATCATTTGGTCTTAGTCAACGACTATATACTCGGTACTCAACCCTTGCTGCGACCCATGGATATAAGGTTGTCAATCTCACCGATTCACCAGATCTATATTTTCGAAACTATATGTTTTACTCTGACTTGCCATCGTCCAACACAATCCCTGCTATCCGAGAGACCATAAAAACCAAACAGTACAGCTGGGACAATACCACATTTACGAAAGCTTGCCCCACCAAAGCTGACATAGATGCCGGGCAAACCACCTACATACTTTCCATAAGTTCGCCATGCAAAGAATTGTTTATTAATCGACCAATGACCGCGATTACCTCACTATCAAACGGGGGCATGCAGTACATGCTTTTTAATGACAGCTTGTGTGAGAAATACGCGCTTTCTTCGTATCCTACCGGCTTTACGATGGACGATTTTGCAGTAGAACAACTCACCGAAGCGCAATTTTGTAAAAAATATATTGTCCGCTACGCTGACCCACTGTATCGGCCACAAAATCGTGAGGGGAACTGGATTACGCAATAACAAACGTATCGCGCCGCTTAGTGACGAAGAATAACTCCTCTTTTGGTGAAATCATCCACTTTGCTATCACTCGAAGCGCATCTTTTTGTTGCGATTTGTGACACCTTGCTGCCGCTATTTTTTTGGTAAATACAGCGCGAACATTTACCACCATGTCTACTTCTTCACGATCAAATCCCGGAGGGAAAAAGACGAAGTACTTGCCCATCAGATTGCTGCTGCTTTTCGTGGTGCAACTATACCAGATAGCATCTATCGATTTATTTTCACGGTATATATAACTAGATATCATCGCGACCGCTACATGATCGAGATGACCAGATACACCTCGCAGTTCATTGGTGACAATAAGCTTTGGCTTGTACACATCGACAAGTTTCTGAAGTTTCGCTGCGACCTCATGGTATTGGTTGTTGTTGAGCGTGCCATCCTGAAACCCTAACATGTGTAACGAATGTATACCCAACGCTTCACCAGATGCTTTTAGCTCTTCTTTGCGCATGTCACTGAGCGTTTTGCCACCAATAGGGTGAAATCGTGGATCAGAAGCACCATCTGTCACACAGATCACGTGTACATCATAAGTTTTTGCGAGTATTGCAAGTGTTCCTGATGGGCCAAACGCTTCGTCATCGGGATGCGCGATAACACAAAATACAGTCTTTTTCATAGTTGTGGTCTATAATACACGTATGCAAACATTCACGCAATTTGATGATCACCTCAAGGATATCTGGCAAACCGCGCTCACAAAAGAATCGATACACGCACCATTTTATCGTTTTTCATGGCATCGTCACTGGCACGAGACACTGGGTCAATCAGAAAAATTATCGATAATCGTGACAGACGGATTGGTGTTTCCTCTCGCTATAGACAAAAATATTGCGCACTTTACGGGAGGCGAAGAAATTGCTGATTACCTCGATGCCATTGGCGACAATGCCACAAAGGCTCATGCGTGGAGTAACGTACTCGACTATCTCAAAACCCAAGGGGCAACGAGTGCGATACTTCGTAATATCCCCGCGTCTTCGGAAACGCTTACCTTTTTTAAACAGATGAATTCGGACATTACCGAGGAAGACACCACCCCCACCATAACACTGTCTGACTCGTGGGAAGGCTATCTTGCTTCGCTCGGACGCAAAGAACGACATGAGCTTCGCCGCAAAATGCGGAGATTTGAAGAACAGCACACCGCTCTTTCACTGGTACAAGCTGATACTGTCGATATAGCGCTACTTTTGCGCTTTATGAAAGAAGACCCGGATAAAAAACAATTTTTGACCGAAGAAATGGAACAATTTTTCCGCGGCTTACCAGAGGTAGTTGGCGATCAGTTGCTACAATTTGTATTACAGAAAGACGGGAAACCTATCGCGACAACCTTGGTGTTTCGCGTGGAACAATCGTTGCTTTTATACAATTCAGGATACGACCACTCTATAGAAGGCTCGGGACTGTATCTCAAAATCAAACTCATCGAATGGGCAATCACCCACACTGTGCGTGAGGTAAACTTTCTTCAGGGTGGCGAGCGATACAAATACGATTTGGGCGCCGTTGATTCCCCTGTCTACAAGGTCACTGTAACGCTGTAACAAATGAAAGATGTATCGCAATCTCTCCCGCTATAGTGGCGTTATAGAAATATTTTGTTATAATATCCTTTGTGACAAAAATTCCGCACTTGACGACCCGCAAAGCCGCCGAGCTGCTCGCTAAATACGGACCAAATACCCTTAGCGAAGCGTCTGCACACTCGCCACTCAGCATATTTATCGATCAATTCAAAAATATTCTCGTCCTTATGCTCATGGGAGCTGCAGGACTATCGTTTATTTTGGGTGACGCGTTAGACGGTGCACTTATCCTCACCATTTTAGTTCTTAATGCCATACTCGGGTTTGCTCAAGAATTTAAAGCAGAAAAAGCACTCGCAGCGTTAAAACGCATGACGGTGGGAATGGTCAAAGTGTACCGTGACAATGCTACGGTAGAGCTTCCAAGCACTGATTTAGTACCCGGAGATATCATACTGCTCGAAGAAGGTGACAAAGTCCCTGCAGATGCGACACTCATAGAAGCGCTCCATGTGGAATTTAATGAAGCAGCACTAACAGGTGAATCATTACCTGTCGAAAAAAACACAACCACAGACGCAGAGATTTATATGGGCACGATCGTCACTCGTGGCAGAGCAACTGCCCGCGTCACCCAAACTGGTATGCGCACCAAATTTGGGTCTATTGCCACCAAATTAGGCGAAATCAAAGATGAAGAAACCCCGCTCGAGAAAAAAATGGCGGTATTAGGGAAACAGCTTGGAGTAGTCGCGCTTGCTGCTGCAGGTATTATTTTCGGGTTAGGGTTTATCAGGAGAGATCCACTATTTGAATCGATACTCACTGCTATTAGCCTCGCAGTAGCCGCTGTGCCCGAAGGATTGCCCGCAGTCGTCACGATTACGCTTGCAGTAGGCACGCAACGGATGGCGAGACAACGCGCCATACTTCGCAAACTCTCCGCTATAGAATCGCTCGGGAGTGTCACCGTCATTGCGACTGATAAAACCGGCACGCTCACCCAAAACGATATGCGGGTCACAGACTTGTGGATAGCGGGAGCTTCCCACAAAATCGCAGCTCTGCAAACCAAGCGTCCGCCACATGTCGATGAACTTTTGGAAGTAGGAGTGCTCTGCAACAACGCGAGCTTATCTCGCGCATATCAAGAAGAAAAACCCACTGTCATAGGAGACAAAACTGAAGGGTCGTTGTTACTCCTCGCACACGATATAAAACTCTCACCCGATGAGTTCCGCGAAGACGGGAAATTAGTCGAAGAATTTGCGTTTACCTCGGTACTCAAAATGATGACCGTTATATGGAAAAAAGGGACACAGACAAGTGTACTTACCAAAGGCGCTCCTGAGGCAATACTTGCGGTATGTGACCGGTACAAAGTAGGAGGCAAAGTTACCCAACTCACCCCTGCTGAACGAAAAAAGATAGAAAAAGCTTTCCGTTCATTTGCCGCCAAAGGACTACGGATGATCGCATTTGCCAAAAAAGATATTGTTTGGAAGAAGCAATCTCGCGAGCACGTAGAATCAGGGCTCATTTTCCTAGGATTTGTCGGCATTGCTGATCCCCCACGCCCGCAGATAGCAGATGCAGTACGCCTCGCACAGCGTGCTGGTATTACTACCGTCATGATTACCGGAGATAACGAACTTACCGCGCAGGCAATCGGAGAAGAAGTCGGACTACTCAAAAGCGGAGACCAAGTACTTACGGGCGCTCAGTTTGAACTGCTTTCAGATGCACAGGCGATGAAAGCACTGGAAAAAACTCGAATATTTGCACGCACAACACCAGAACAAAAATATCGCATCGTGAACTTACTCCAGAAAATGGGGCACGTGGTAGCAGTCACAGGAGACGGAGTAAATGACGCGCTCGCCCTCAAACAATCTGATGTTGGTGTCGCGATGGGTATTACCGGCACCGATGTCGCCAAAGAGGCAGCGGACATGATTATTACCGATGACAACTATGCGTCTCTTGTTATCGCCATCGAAGAAGGGCGTACTATTTTTGACAACATCAAATCCACGACCAAATACCTTATCGGCTGCAATTTAGGCGAGATTGGGGCAATTACCGGTGGCGTCCTTTTGGGTTGGCCATTTATTTTAAGCCCGCTCCATATTTTGTATGTAAATCTTGTGACCGATGGGTTACCAGCTATTGGTCTATCTCTTACCCCCAAACAGGGCGACATCATGACCCAGAAACCACGAACAGAAAAATCGATATTTAACAAACATGACGTTATCTGGTTTATAGAAGTCGGGCTTATTACGACACTCGCGACCCTTGTGTCGTTTAGCATCGGCTCACGAATGGACGTGACGCTTGGTCGCACGCTCGCGTTCCTTGCCATCATATTGGCACAGCAATACATTTTCTATGACATCGCAAGCCGCAACAAGACCATACTCAAGCTTTCGCCAAAGAAATTCCCATGGATACTGTTACCAGTCGTTATTATGATCGTACAAATTTTACTTTTGGAAGTACCTGCATTTGAACGAGTATTCGGCACTGTCGCTCCACCCATGATATTTTCAGTTGCGAGTGTCGCGATAACCAGCTTGCTTCTCATCGCTTCTGAACTCCGCAAGAAATATGCGCGGCATTTGTATTACCATCATTAAGTAGTCCATTTTCTATGAAACCCAAAAAAACTGCCCCGAAAATTGGTCTCGCCCTGGGTAGCGGGGGCGCACGAGGACTTGCACACATAGGCGTTATCAAAGCACTTCTAGAGCACCACGTACCCATAGATGTCATTACAGGTGCAAGTGCGGGTGCACTTATTGGCGGCATGTATTTGTCATTGGGCTCTATAGAAAAAGTAGAACATATCGCCAAATCCCTCACCTACAAAGATATAATTGCTGCATTTGCTGACTTTGGCTCTAAGTCCGGGCTTATTCGAGGACTCAAGCTCGAACAACATTTGGGTCGCTTGATAGGAAAAAAGAAAATTGAAGATTTACCTATCCCCTTTGCCGCAATTGCGACAGACATGAGCAGTGGTGAGTCCGTTACGATAAATCGGGGAAGTTTGGTCAAAGCTATACGCGCCAGTAGCTCTGTACCTGCGCTTGTCGATGCTGCATTTTTTGGCAAAACGTATCTTATCGATGGAGGCGGCTCTAACCCCATACCAGTAAGTGACGCACGCAACTTAGGAGCAACCTATGTCATCGCGGTAAACCTCGACACGTATGAATTTAGCCGCATGGCGACTTCGGACAAACGACCGAGTGCTGCTGATGTCGGAGTGGCAGCGGTATGGATGCTCAGGTATAACTTAGCAAAACAACTCTGCAAAGATGCTGATGTGACCATTACCCCACCCGTATCTGCCACATCATCTATCAATCTCACTCAGTTTCTCCATGGTGAAGCTATTATCCAAAAAGGATATGACGCAACCATCGCATCGCTTCCTGCCATTATGCAGGTACTTCACACTGCCAAGATACGCACCACGCAAAGCTGAATTTACCACGCGCCTCTTCTTTGCTATAATCAAAGCTGAACGATCCGATTTGTATACGTGCAAGTCGGATTAGTCTCTCCATAAACGGGCCTGTAGCTCAACGGTAGAGCAGTAGCCTTTTAAGCTATTGGTTCTGGGTTCGAATCCCAGCGGGCTCACAAATATGATTTCGCGCTTTATGACAAAACTTCAATTTTTAACATGAAAATTGTTGTTGACCTTAATTGGATTGTTCCGTTTCTATATTCACCACTCTTTACTTCTCTTGTAACTTTTCTATCGGTAATATCCGTTATCTGGGTATACAAAAAACAAAAGACAGATGAAAAAATAAAAGCTGCGAGAATTATATGGGTAGAAATAGTTGATGCAGAAAATCTATTTGATAGCTTCAAACTAAACGGCATCAACCTCACGAACAATAGGCAGATCATATCTACTAACAGCTGGAATACCTATAAATATATCTTTGCACAAGACTTCGACGAGCGCGGATTAAAGCTAATAGATAATTTCTATAGTCAATGTGAACTAATAAATAAAGAATTAAACGAAGCATATTCATTGCCGAAGTATTGGCAGGACAAGGCTAATATTATTGCTCAAAAACATCTTATATCTGTCTCTTATACACATCT
>DJCU01000020.1 GCA_002430725.1 Candidatus Gottesmanbacteria bacterium UBA5942 | reverse complement strand
TAAAAATTATTAAAAAAGACTGCTTGGGTGTGTACCACGATTGTGGTAAACGGGCACACACCCAAGCAAATATCACCTCCTGATTGTCCAAATCACACGTAGCCAAAGACCAGTGCGATCCAAATAATAACGGTCGGGCCCAGTGCCAAACCGTCCCATTTCGTGCTCAACATCGCCTTTCCTGCTGAAGTCTGCGCTTGGTCAGCGTCCGTGGCGATAAAGCCAAAGCCGACCTTTCCGGCTTCCGCAAACAATGCGGCAGCGGCTGAAACCACAACAAGCGCACCGACTGGGGGCAACCATTGGAACGCAGTCACCAGATAATATCCAGCAATGACCGCGGCCCCAAGAATTATCGACCCAATCTTCTCTTCAGGATCTTCGCCTTTCACGAACAGACCCGAGATGTCAGCGATGAAATGAAAACCTGCAAACAGCGCGACTCCGACGACCAACAGCGTGAACTTGGGGTTGAGCCCGTTGTCCAGACCGTCAAACAGCCACAGGAGCGTGTACAGGTTGCCATCGGCTTTGAGCCAGTCGCTCAGTGGCCCAAACGTGCCGGAAATCATGCTAATTGCCACGTTGACCAGCCAGAACGCCCCGGGCGTGGTGAAATCTTTCGTGCCATGCATTGCGGATACATAGAGCGCAAACATCGCACCCACGAAAAACACCGCCTGGAAGCCGTAGCGCCAGATGCCAGCCGTCTCCGGACCGATGAGGACATCCCACCCGCCGAACTGAAACAGGATAAGGGCGAGCACTGCCCACTCAAGGTCCTGCTTTTGATGGCGGTACACCCGGTCAGCAACAGCCGCAACAACCGAGATGACTGAGCCAACCAGCACCAGCCACGTCGCCGCTTGAATACCAAGCTGAATAGCCGCTGGCATGGCAAGGTTGACCTGTTGACGCGGGGCGTTCATTGCAATAAACACCAACCCGGCGATAACAACCACCGCGACCAGCAACCGCATGATGTCAACGTTCTTCGGGCGGGTAAACGCCGGTTCACTCGACTCAAGGTAAACCCGGAGTTCATTTTGGTCGAACCCGAGTTCCACCTCTTTGGTCTCATACCCGGGCGCTGACACGACGAGCGTCACATCCTTGGGCGGGAACGGAACGACAATGAAGTCGTCTTTCTCATCGTAGACGTACACGCGGTCGTGCTTGCCCTTGACGTAGAGTGTCGCACCGTAAACGTGCTTCCCGCGATTAAAGACGGTGACCAGCACGCCTTCAGGCTCGTGTCCACCAGGCGGATGAGCATCGTGACCGGCAGGTGCTGGGTGAGCATCATGACCGGCAGGTGCTGGAGTTGCGGTATGACCGCGTCCGGGCGGGTCCAGCCTGATGTCAGCCGTTGGGTGACTGTTGGAATAGTCTTTATTGAGAGTGGTGGATTTGTAAACGCGCCCTTCCACACTAATTGCGACCGGTTTTCCCAACAAATCCTTAGGCTCGAATGCCGCAACTCCTGCGCCATTGGTTACTGCCGATAAAGTCTTGCCGCCGCGACCTTGAATCTCCATTGAGACCTGTACGCCGCTGGCTGATTTTCCATCGTGTGTGAGCACACGAACGCGAAATTGTTTAACGGTAGCCATTGTTCCTCCTATTTGAACAACGTATCACTGCCCGTGGTGTTGGCATTGCGCCCAGGGCCAGTGATGATAACGCCGCCAGACGGGGCTTCGGCGTTGGTGGACATGTTGCCATGTTCATCGGTGGTAGATGTGAACTTGCCACCGTTGAACCGGAATGCCACGCCGCCACCTGCGAGAAAAAAGCCCAGTACTGCCGCGGTTGACGACATCTTAATCACAAACGCGCCACCGCCGGGCAGATTGTAAAGCATTGCGCCAGCGACAACGACAAGGATGCCGGATATAATCAGCGACGCCTTGAACGAGTACGCGTATGCGGACGGATGAGGTGGTCGTGAAAACAAGGTGATAGCCTGCATCACGAAGATGATGATAATCACCAGACCACCCAAGATAGTAAGGGACGCCGCGAGCATGAGCTTCGGCCCGAACGTCTGCATACCGTAGAGCGCGCCGATGGTGATGATGAGTGTCTGACCCCAATCGGGCAACTCTTCCAAGATTGCCTGGGATTGGATAAGCTCAGCCTGTTCAGCCGCCGCTTTTTCAGCATTACGCTGTTCGAGAGCACCGGAAATACTACTGACGGCGCCGAAAATCAGGCAGCCGACAATGAGCAAACCGAAAACGGTCAGTCCGAGTTTCATCATCCACCTCCGCTTCTTTTGCTCATCGCTCTGAAGGCTGACTTAATCGCCCAGTCGATGATGATTACGAGGCATAGGATACCCAGCGCGCCGAAGCCGAACTTCGCCCCATACGGGTCGTTGGGGTCGTAGTTTGGCGTCGAATCGGTCACAGCCGCGGAATTGCTCTGCGCTTCATCAGGTGAAGTAACCGCGCCGGAAGCCACAACTTCAGCACTGGGCGCGACCGCCGCCTGTTCGATATTGCTCTGGACATCGCGGTACAACATGAAGCCCCCAATGAGCATCAACGCGACAAACAACCATTGCATAATGGTTTTCTTATTTTGCTTGTTCATTGCTAACAAACTCCTTCTGCTTATTCAGCATAGTTATAGATAGATGGATACAAACTGCACGATCAAAGTGACGTTTATCGAGTCTCCTTTCTTCGAACGTAGTTTTCCACACGGAAACGTTCCGGTGGTATGGACACTGCAAGTGCCCGAGTTAACAGATGAGGGTCAATATCCCCCTATCTGGTAAAGTGGTAGCCCTTATTGGGAGTCAAGTGTTACCTTGCCCAAAAAAGGGAGTCCGATTTCGACCTGCATAAGCAGTCCGTCTGTAATGAGAGATACAGAAATCTAAATTTTTTCTTGTTCTTCACAAAAAACTCTCATGGAATGGAAAGGCGTAAATCCCCCACAAATACAGTGAATGTGGTAATTCCCCCAACATCATTCAATTACATATAATCCCCTAAACTAGAGTAATACGGCAAAACGAACGATATATGTTTCTATCGCGCGCTTTATCGTATTACCCTAGCCTGAGCTCCACTTATTGTGTGTATCCAAAATCCAACACAAGGAGTCCGCAGCATAGGACACGATCATGGCTAGTTTTGAATTTCTTACTAAATAGACAATCAGGATGTTAAAGAGCACTCTGATAAGCCACATACAAATCCATATATGGATTTGCCAGACATACCAAAGTTATTAACGTACACCGTTTTTATCTCGGATGACTCCGCGCTATCCGCCAGTTTTGGCGGAGCGAAGCTCCAATCAATAAAAATCGGTTACAACCGTCCGCCAGATGGCGGGCTGCTGTTCTGAATTCCGAAACAAATATTTCGAAACTCGAAACAACAGGTCACACAGAGACACGCCAAAAGGCGAGGGCCAATGAAGGCCTAAATCTCTGTGTGACCATAGGTCAAGTGAACGTTTGGAAACTATTTAAAGACGCCGTCTGAACGTGTCTCAGTGGATGACCCCTGGACGGGCGATGAAGCACCTGCTTCCGTGTTGCCATCTTTCGTGAGACGCGTCATCTTTGACGGAGGACGAGGTGATGACCCTCTGCGAGCACCAGCACTACGCCACTGCGAAGCAGCATCGCCCAGTGACTTAATGGTGTTATTGGCACCCTTGTTCCACTGGTCGAGCAGACTCTGTAGGTACTCACGCCCCTGATTCGTACGAGCCGCTTCGCTCAACGCGTGGGCAATCGCTACATACTTAGCTGATTCATCAGTGAGCTTGAGCTGGTGAGCAATGCCGCTGCCATCAATGTGGATAAGCTGTGCTCCCATCGCGTTCTGATCGAGCGCGATCCACTGGTCTGTAGAATTGGCGTAATCGGTGTTGCCGGGAAGGCGCGCCACAATGAGCTTGCCATCCTTGCTCGTGCGGATATCTGCCGCCTGCTCGTCGCGCGGTGCCTTGATACGAAAATGCCAGTAAATCTGCCAGGCGAGCCACGCGAGTGCGAAAATAATCGCGATAACAAGGGCTGTCCAGAGCACTACGATGAGCACTGTGGTTTTTGCCTCATTCTCGCGGTTCTGGTTCGCGACATCTTCGGGCGAAGGCGTAGGTGCCTGTGTCGGCTTCTGTGATTCGAGCATTTGCTCGTACTGCTTCTGCGCGTTTTCGACTTCGAGCTTCTTCGCATCAGCGACACCCTGACAAAAATCCGCGCTACCGATGCAGACATCAGCTTCGACGTTGCCGGAGGGCGACTGGTTACTGGTGGTCACACCTTGAGGCGTGCCTTGTTCTCCAGCTTGGTACACACGGTATCCCAAAAACAAAACGAGCAGGATACCTCCGATAATGAGTATTCGTTTCATGGCCTTCTCCTTTATCTCCTTCGAGGCTCTGCGGTCTCCACAGCGCTCTCGACTTTCTTATACAACGATGGATTAATTTGCATGACCACGTCAGCAAATCCTTCGATAGTATGTACCCCCACTAACTCTCGCCGGTGTTCCTGACGGAACTTAAGTAACTCTTCGGCAAGCCCCTTGTCGTGTTGACCAAGCAACCTGATAAAACCAGCTACCTGATCAGACGATGTCGCAGTTCGTGACGGATATTGCATAGCAGATTGCGGTGGCGCCATTAACTGCCGAGACGAACGCATGTTTTTCAACTCGCGCTCTTTTTTCATCTTCCGCAACTCATTGCTGAGCATCATGATGATGAAAAATCCAAACACAGCAGCAATCGCAATCACCACAACTTTTATCGCCATGTTTTGCGGTCGGTTCCACGGCGTACCGCAGACTTTGCTGACCGCTTGCCCTTGCTCGACCCGCCAGACATCCATGCCTGGATATCCCCATTCACCGGAACACTCGGGTTGGAACTCAGCAAGATGAATGACTTCACCCGCTTTGTTATCAACCACCCAGTACCCGGTAAAGGGAGTCGCGGTCGGCGATGGCGTGATCGTTGGCGTCATCGTTGGCAACAGCGTACTCGTTGGCGATGGCGTGAAGGTCGGTGACGGTGTAAAGGTGGGCGTGCCATAATACGCGACTTGCGTCCGCGCATTGTCAGTAGCCTGAGCATTTGCTAGCCACACCTCGTACGGCACTTCCTGATATGTTCCGTCCTCGTTGTATGTGCGTACGTCCCCGCATGCCGAAACAAGCAAGATAACCAGAAGTGCCAAGAAGAGCCCCCATTTCCTACCAGTTTTTGTCGCGAAAAGTACCATCCTGGCACCTCCTTTCTGTGCGACACAAGAAAAATCGGCACGGCGAATCCGTGGCGATTAATTGAAAAAAACAGACTCGACTATACGATAGCCGGCCTGAAAATATTCGTGCATGCATCCGCTACGTTCGTAGGCCTGATGGTTGCAGCAGTAGCCCGATATCGCAACGCGATATGGGATGTGACTTGTATTGTGCTGTATAAAAAACACAATCTTTGGAATAGTCGTACATGACGTAAATTTCCCCCAAGTCGAATCGATATAACTTACAATCGATATGTTAATTTCTTAAAAATCCCTCTATAGAACTCACTTCAAGCACAAATCACTTCGATTTTTGCCTCAAATGAGTTCTATAGCGGCCACCACTCGTTCGTATTCGCAACAGAAAGGTGAATGCTCTCTCTCTTTTTAGTTTCCTTCGTTCACTTGTTAATGTGCCCTTCGACGAGCTCAGGGTAAAGCTCCCGCAATTGGGAGTCCTGAACATGTCAAAGCTCTAATTTCAATTTTTGTCCCCGCCCTGCAAAGCAGGGAAGGACAAATCTGATCACTTGAGATCAGAGTTGTGTGTCCGCCTGTCCAACGAACACACAACTCTAGCCTCAAGACACTCTATTCTTTCCGTCTTCTCCGCCTGTCTCCCTCCGCGTTGCTACGGGATCGGTGGCAGTAAACTCTCCCCGATATGATCGGGATCGTTAACTGGCCAACGTCAAGGCCCGCAGTTCCAGCCTCAAACAGCCTCAACTTTTCCACGCCTGACCACAACGCAAAACAGCCCAATGAAGGGCTTATTTCATTTCACCGGCAGGACAGCGGAACGGCGAGATATTTACTTTTCATAGGACAGACTATCCCCGGCAGGAGATACGTAGACAGAGCATATCCTATAACATAAAACTGCCATATAGTCAAGAAAATATCCCGTTCCGACCTGACAAACCAACAATTTTCAGGGTCTTTCTTCACCGGTAAGTCATGGTATACTTATGGCCATGGCGCTTATTACGTGGTGTAACCGATTGATAAAAATCGGCTTTTATGTAGCATTCGGCATTGTTCCACTGCTCCTTACCCCCTGGAACTACGAGTTGTTTGAGTACAACAAAATGATGGCAGTCTACGCTATCACAGCTATCGTGGCTACTGCATGGCTAGTAAAAATGATCAAAGAGCAGCAAATTCGGATTACCAAAACACCACTCGATATTCCAATCCTCCTATTTGTAGCTTCTCAACTTATCAGCGCAATGTTCTCTATAGATCCACACGTTTCATGGTTTGGATACTACAGCAGATTTAACGGTGGCATGTTTTCCATACTCTCATATACATTGCTGTATTATGCTTTTGTATCAAACAGCGAATTGTTTCTGTCTACTGATAAAGCTTATAGCATACAAGCAGCGACAGATACGTCATCAAAGAAAAAAGATAAAAAATCCCGCCTTGTCCATCCTCTGGTATCCCACAATATAGATGGGGTCACCCGCTTACTTTCGCTATCACTTATTACTGCCACCGTAGTCGCCGCCTATGGCGTATTAGAACGACTTGGCATAGACAAACATCTATGGGTTCAGGATGTACAAAATCGAGTATTTGCCACCCTCGGACAACCAAACTGGCTGGCGGCATATTTAGTAGCACTTATCCCCCTTGCAATGGCGCTTGGTCTACGCAATATCGGAAAACCGACCGAAAAGAAAAACCTCACGCGGGCAATGACCCTGCTTCTCCCCGTTCTCTTTTTTGTCGTTCTTTTGTTTACAAGAAGCAGGTCGGGGTTGTTGGGATTTGCGGTTGCAGATATAGTATTTTGGGCGCTTCTCATCACGCCAAACTTTCTCCGGCATCCATCGCTAGCAAAACAAAACACATATCTCGAACATCGAAGCAACATCCGTATAGCAACTGTCCTCCATGCACTTTTTGCCCTTATCGTTTTTATAAACGGTACTGGCACTCCCGCAGTCGATAAATGGGTAACCTTCGCAGGACTAAAAACGACAATAACAAATGTAACGAATACAACAAAAACGCAGGAAGCAACCCCCTCTGCGATGGCCGGCCCAGCACTCGAAGTCGGTGGCACCGAATCCGGCACTATCCGAAAATACGTCTGGCAAGGTGCAATCAATGCGTGGAATAGCTCGCTCAAAACCAAACTTATTGGCACCGGCACTGAAACGTTTGCATTTGCTTTTTACGAATTTCGCCCAGCGGCACACAACAACACAAGCGAATGGGATTTCCTCTACAACAAAGCACACAACGAATATTTAAACTATCTGGCAACGACTGGTGTGCTTGGTCTCGGAAGCTATCTCCTGCTTATTGGATCAGTGATATGGCTATTTATCACACGAATAAAAAAACTATTGATGGAAAACAGAAAAGATGGAGATGCTTCAATGAATATTACCCTCACTGTTCACTCCGCCCTTTTTGCGGGCTGGCTCTCGCTCCTTGTTACTAATTTTTTTGGATTTTCTGTTGTCATCCTTCAAGTATTCCTTTTCCTGTTCCCCGCCATAGCCATCGTATTAACCTCCCACAACGAACCGCCCAAAGCAAACATAATTGATCTTAAACCGCCAGCGTGGGTTATGTGGGTTATCCTTCTGTTGGGTATATACACGTTAGCGCGCATTGGAAGCTATTGGTATGCGGACACACTTTATGCCAACGGGTATCGGCTTATCCGCGCGGGATTGTATGGTCAGGCGATACCAGCTCTTAACAGCGCGATCGCTTTAAACCAAAGAGAGCCTATCTATCACGATGAATTGGCAAATGGATATGCAACGCTTTCGGTTGCCGCATTTGAAAGCAACAACGCTACGCAGGCGGCACAACTGGCATCACTTGCAACAGAAGAAAGCATGAAGGCACTCGCTATTTCTCCGCGAAACGTCAACTTTTATAAAACCCGTACGAAAGTGTACTACACACTTTCTTCCCTCGACCCGTCATTTAATGCAAAAGCAGTCGAAGCATTGGAGATGGCGCTCACCCTTTCCCCAAATGATCCCAAAATATATTATAATCTCGCGATATTGGTAGGACGTGATGGAGATATTACTGGTGCTATTTCCTATCTTTTGAAGGCAAAAGAATTAAAACCAAATTACCGAGATGTCTATTATGCACTCTGGGTGTTTTATACCGAAGAAAAAAAGCCGGCAGATGCCCGCGCCATACTTGAAGAGTATCTTACCAAGGTTGATCCCAACGACACAGATTTTCAAGAACGATTAAAATAATAAAAACACTATGAAACCTATCGTGCATATTCCCCATCCAGTACTTACAAAGCCCGCTGCAAAGATAACGGTATTTGATAGCAAGCTCCAAAAAATCGTAGAGGATATGAAAGAGTCATTGCTTTCAGCAACAAGCCCAAGAGGAGTGGGACTTGCTGCCACCCAGATAGGACTGGGGCTTCGAATTTTTGTCACCAGGCCAACACAAAAAGCAAAAATTCGCGTGTTTATCAATCCTGAAATTATCAATCCATCGCCAGACGTAACCGATGGCGTACCTGAACGAGATAATAAACTCGAGGGGTGTCTTTCTATTCCCAATATCTGGGGCAAAGTGAAGCGCGCATCTAAGTTAACGCTCCGTTATCAGGATGAAACAGGAGTAGCACACCAAGAAGAATTTTCTGGGTTTTTAGCAACGATCATCCAACACGAAACTGACCATATCAATGGCATACTATTTACCCAACGGGTATTGGAACAAAAAGAAAAACTATTTCAGGTCACAGAAGATGACAATGGGAAAGAAACACTCGAAGAGTTAAAACTCACATAATAGTAAACAACTCACCGTTATCAATTGACAGGTATCAATAATGCAAACGACAAATATTCTTTTTTTCGGCTCAACAACTGATTCAGTATTAGTATTAGAAAAATTACTTCATTTGTCGACTGTTCATAGTCAATTTTCAATAAGCGCTATTGTCACCCAACCTCCCCGTCCAGTGGGACGAGAAAAAACAATTACTCCGACTCCAGTAGAACAATGGGCAAAAGAACACGCCATCACACTTTTGACATTTGAAAGTAATCCGGAAAAACCATGGCTCTATGCAGATGAACAATTAGTCATCGACACGTTGCAGCCAGTAGCTGCCGACATCATTATCTCTGCTTCATACGGTATCAAGATACCCACAGCAACCATAACTGCTGCAACATTTGGGGGCATAAATATTCATCCATCTATACTTCCACACTGGCGCGGTGCTGACCCCGTCCCCTGGGCAATTCTATCTGGCGATCATCAAATCGGTGTAAGCATCACCACGCTTACCGAATCGTTTGACGAAGGAAAGATACTTGCGCAGGAAAAAACTCCTATTACTTCTTCAGATACCAGTGATCCACTTCGCACAAAGCTATTTTCAATTGGCGCAGAGCTACTTATCGATATTCTTCCACGCTACATTGAGGGAAAACTCAAAACGACTTCTCAGCTCACAGACACACATGGCAAAGGGGTCACCATCCAATATGCACGAAAGTTTAAACGGGAAGATGGATTTGAAGCATGGGAAACGTTATTTCAGGCAATGAATGAAGGCACAGATGCAGCACGAATTGAACGAAAGTATCGCGCGCTTCACCCATGGCCAGGAATATGGACGAAAATAAAAACAAACGAAAATCAAATGAACAACGACAATGACAAAGCGATAAATGAAAAACGATTAAAAATACTAAAATTACACTTGAGTAACGGAAAAATTGTCATTGATGATGTACAGCTCGAAGGAAAAAAGCCCGTGTCGTGGAAACAGTTTGTCGAAGCGTATTTTCCGCCTATCGCTTAACTTGCAAAAATATCCCAAATCTTCGGAAGCGAAAGGAACGAAAAAGCTGAGCGCTCATCCCTCTTAGTCTCTTCAGTGCGAACAGGGCGTGTAGGATGATCCCCTGAGCGCATCGCGGTTTCTATCGGCAAAGGAGTGTTATAAAGAATACTGTCGCATCCTTACCTCCATCTATTTCTTTTCTGCGTCGTGCTGTCTGTCTTTTTGATTGTGTCATGGCGCCTATTATGCAAAGTGGGTCTCAAAATGTCAACGGTTATTGTCCCTAGAGCTCCCTCTTGACACATTTCACGATATTACCGTAGTCTGGATATAGACTGTTAAAAGGAGGAAATTATATGGCCCGCAAAAAATCACGCACCCCAAACAAAATCAAACCATCATTCACAGGTTCTATGGGAAAAGAACTGGGATCATGGAATTTTGTCATATTTTTGACATTGGCATTCGTTCTCTTGGTTGTTGTCGTTGTCAGTATGAAAGGTGTCGCGCTTGATCTCCGAAGCAAAGCAGGCTTATCATGTCCAGATCCGCTTGCCGCATTTAATGGCAGGCTTCCCGCGCCAAGCGAATGTAATGGCGAATGGAAGCTCTCCTCCGACAGTCGCGGCTGTCAGGTATTCTTGTGCCAACCAGAATAACGAAAAGGACGAAAACAACGAAAGTGACAATTTAACGAAAGAGGCGTTTTGCGGAAACGTTTCGATTCTTCAAGTTCCAAGTTTATGCCGACAGTAAACTATTTTTCGCGACGTGCATCACCATAACACGTTCATTTCCGAGACCGTTTTGGGAACTGGGAGAGCAACTTCGCAGAGCTGCTTTATCGGTATGTCTAAATATCGCAGAAGGATCGGCGAAATACTCTGATAAAGACTTTCACAGGTTCTTGGAGATTGCCCAAGGTTCAATTACCGAAGCACTTGCTTGTTGTGACATAGCAAAAGATCACCAGCTTATACAAAAGAGTCAATTTAATCATTTATCCGATTTAGGAACAAGTATAGCTAAACAAATTGGAGGATTTTCGAAGAAAATCAGAGAAACAAAAAGATAAACAGGTGATTATCGTTACTTTCGTTATTCTCGTTTGAAGTTATACGGCAGCTAACGCTGCTGCTTTTTTGTTATCGAAGCGGACGCGCTTAATGCAATTTGCACAAGCATGCACACGTGTCATGACTCCTGCGATTGGTAACGTCACCCAATGCATATTCACACCAATCATTCGTTTGGTGTGGGTAGCGCGGCGTTTCCACTGACCTCCCGCGACACCTCGATGGTGCTTGTGGGAGCCGCCTGCTACTGAATGTTTCTCACAGATATCGCATTTGAGTGCCATAGAAGCTATACTATACCATATGTTGGGTGAGCTCTTCAACAATCCAATTGCATTCTTCGCTTGGCTGGTCGCGCTTGTAGTGGCCATTACTATCCATGAATTTGCGCATGCATACGCCGCTGACCGCTTGGGAGACCCGACACCGAGGGTACAAGGGAGACTGACGCTCAACCCTCTCGCCCATCTCGACCCGTTAGGTACACTCATGCTTCTTATCGCCCGATTTGGCTGGGGAAAACCGGTTGTGTTTGATCCATTCAATTTACGACATCCGAGACGAGATGCAGCAATTATTTCGCTTGCGGGGCCTGTCTCAAACATACTGCTTGCAACATTGTTATCCATCATCCTCCACTTGTTCCTCGCGAGCCCCTACGCCATGCTTGTCTATATCATCATTCAACCAGTGATTGTGATGAACGTATTTTTGGCCATATTTAACTTAGTTCCTATCCACCCTCTTGATGGGTTTAAAATTGTCGGAGGTATTCTCCCGCCTGAATATGCGAAACAATGGCAGGAATTAGAGTCGTATGGCATGATTTTTTTGCTTTTCCTGGTATTTCCCGTTTTTGGTGGCGCATCTCCAATAAGCAAGTTGATACTTCCTGTTATCAACTTTTTCCTCTCACTTCTGCTCCCTAGTGTGGGGGCTGCCGGAGTCATCTAAATTCCCCTTGACCTTCAGATTTTCGCGTGCGTATAATACTTTTTTCTAAAATCTATGAATAGGTATTTGTCACGACCGGAGGCAGAAATGCTTGAAACTCACCCTGCGCGGGTGTTTAAGCTATTTCTCCACCGCGAAAATCCACGACATTTACGCTGTGTCGATGAGCGGCAATCTGATTACATGAGAGGGGTCGAACTTCCCGGCGCAACATTTTCTGTCATCGATGGTATGAAAAAAGTGCTCGGACTTCGCGAACAGGACGCGTGGGAAGCCGCGAAACGACACCGCATACCGATATCTGCACATGTAGACACACACCACCACTCTGCTCGAGGATGCGCCTATGCTGCTATTGTCGAACACGAGCCTGAGCTAGTTGGTGCACCTGAACGCGTTCGGGCTGACGAACGACTGGAACGCGCACGCGCGTATGGTGGGATCATATCTACCTATTATGGAGAACACGCCAGAAATTCATTTGCGATACTCAACTGGTTCAAAGATTCATCGATTGACCCGTATGGGCTACGGTTAAATGGCGTATTTGCGTTTAACTGCGATGCGTGGGCACCAAATGCGTATGCTGCACAGCTTGATTTATCGAAACGAGATACCACTCGTTTTCGAAATCACATCGTTGAAGCGTATAAAAATCTTATACACAAAAAAATCGGCATCAGGCGCATCGTGGTACTGAAACCAGGCTTGTTTGAAAAATGGCAACCGCCTGAGGAACGATCGCGGAATTAATGCGCCTCGCTTTTGACTGGAGTATCAAACATCGCAAATAATCCCACCACAAACAGGGTAAAAATATCAAAAATGCTGGCCCATACCTCCTCAGAAGGCTCGGTAACCCCTTCTATGAAGAATATGCCTCCGCCTGATGATCCATGACCGCCATGCTCTGCTGACATAGGTAATTGAAGCCTATAAGATAATAAATACCTACGAAAACAACAATACACAACCGTTATGCATCAATGTGAGAACTATTTCATATTGCATACCGCAAAATTTGGCGTACAATAATCTTTTCTGAGGTAAATAGAGAGAGAAACGAGGAAGTGACTGGTATAAAAAACACTATGCCTACTCGAGTAGAAACAATTATTGATGGAAGTGTCGATCCGGGTATCATTGCACAGGCAATCCAAACGTATATAGAAGGATTGCAGGGCATGGCATTTCCCCCAGAACTAGGTGGTACACTCGATATCGCCCAAGGACTTGATCAGCTTCAAGCAGGTTTTACCAGTCGCACCGAACAAATTGCTCTTCTTACCAAGGAAATCATCCTCCAAATCAACACCCGCGCACTACAACTCAATAACCCCGTCTACAAAAACCTGCAAATAAAAGACAAATCGTTATGGTCAAAAACGGGAGATGGCACGGTGCTTTTTGGTGTCCTCGTGTGTGTAGACAAGGGTATATCAGGAGAGGCGATGGGTATAGATATTTCCAATGTTGGCCGCGTACTCGCAGGTGATATCGAATTTGCATACATCCCATCCAAAAAATCTTTTTACCCGATGGCAAGCGCGCTTATCAAACGACTCATCCACTATGGAAGACAAGGAAAACGCACGCTGGTCGAACCGCTCATTGAACACACCGCTTGTGGTAGACGTGGTCAAATACTCGCAAACGAAGAAGCACGAGGAGAAATCCCAACACTCGGCTACATATTTGCAAATATCCAAGCACTCGAAACTGAATTTGCACCATCTCCCACCAAAGAAGATGACTTACAAAAAATCACCCACATCTGGAAATCATGGCCGAGGCAAGGCGTATCGGTCATAACGCCAGACAAAGGTCTATATGCAGGCGTCATACAAAAAATTGCACAACGTCAAGCGCTCTCACAGCTCAAAAAAGATATCACTATCATAAGCCCCATAGAAATATATGAGAAGGAAACGGGCAATCTGTATGTAGGTCTTGATAAACTCAATGTACTTACCGACCCACGCGTACAAAAAGCAGGAGGTTTTCCCAAAGAAGTCCTCACGTCACTTACTCATGATCAAACAATTTTTTCGTTATCATTTTATGCGGATCGTGTATTTACTGATATTGAAACACGCATAGAACTTCGCCGCGGCTCATGTACATATCATGATTTACAAAAACACTGGCTTGAAAGCCTCGCGCAGCTCGTATCAGTCACCGAAGTGCTCTGGCGCTTGTATGAAGCCAAAGCGCCATCAGTACAAAACATGATTTCTGCATATTTCAAAGCGTTTAATGGTTCATCCGTCCGAACAGATAACCCTGTTGATCGAAGAATTATCCACCACGTATTCCATGTCGTAGCATACACATTTTTACTTGACACCCTCACAAAAGGCCATGAACCAGGGGTAAAACATATCGAACATTACTTGGCGACAGGAGACCATGAAATAGGCTCTAAACCACTTATTGCACTTGGTCAAGGAGACCTGGATAGACCAAGTGCCAGCGAGATGTTTACGGGTTATTCCGTCCTTCTTCACTCTAGCCCCGGTCATGACGGTACACCAATTCCGGTGGTGATAAAAATGGATACGGATAGACCGGGTAATAAACCTATGTCAACCGAAGAAACAAATATCGCGTTTGATGATATGCGGGAGTTTCTCAAACTGTGGCCATACTTTTTGGTTGGTGACATGATCCCCATCCTTATGGTTCGCGGCAAACATACCGGTGGGGTTTCCCGCCTCGGGCTATCGATTATCCGGAGTCTTGGTGATATGTGTACCCTCCTTGAACAATCAGATACATTATTGCCCCAGTTTGTTCCGGCAAATAATTCGCGTGGCGCGGTTGTACTCGTACCATCACGTAGTGTGATAGAAGTGGGTATACAGGCAGGTAATGATCTCAAAAAATTTAGGAGCTTACTCCCTATCCTTGCAGATGCTCACTCGGATAAGTCAATACAACGGGCGTATCGGATCGCCCATGGTATACTATAAACAGAAGAAATTATACAATCTCACTATGCGCGCTTACTTTACCGCTTCTATCGTTGGGAGAAAATTTCATCTTTCCAACTATCAAAAAATAGCTGAACTTCTGACCAGCATGGGGGTAGAAGTTGCGGCTGATCATATTCTCAAAGTAGAAGAAAAAGATATTCAGCTCCAATCAAGAGAAAAACGACTGGCATTCCACCAGATGCTTGAAGATAAGGTCAACCAAGCAGACTTTTTGGTCGCAGAAACAAGCTTTCCTAGTATTAGCGTGGGATACGAAATAAGCATGGCGCTCGATCGTGGCAAACCAGTACTCATCCTTTATAGCGAAGGTGATCCGCCAAGTCTTTTTGCCTATCACGAAAATGAAAAAATCGTGAGCGAAAAATATACTCCCGAAACGCTTCCTGCAATTATTACTGACTTTCTTCACTTTGTACGTGGAGAAGCCGACACGAGGTTTACATTTTTTATCTCTAGCAAGCAGGCAGCGTATTTAGCAAAGCAGGGTAAAAAAAATCGAGTTCCCAAATCGGTATACCTCCGGAGTCTCATCGACCGAGACATGACAAAATAGCCTCGATAGTGTGTGGTATCTAACTAGGTATAAGTGCATCATCGTGATGCATAACGTTCTCGCCTCATTTTCCCCTACACTACGCACACTATGGCGAAATTTATCAATCATATTATCGTACCCACTGGCCGCACTATTGCCATGGGTATTCGCTTTAACCAACTCGTTTGGACAAAGTATTTTGATGCTGCGTGGGAAGCTACCCCTCTCCATGAAAAACTGACGTGGGTACTTTTCTTGTCAAATACCCTCGCTATCCTCACATTACTTCAAATTCTGGCATTTAAGTAAACTTCGAACCATGCAGAGTAAAACCACTTGACACGACACTATTTGTTCGTCTACGATAATGATGCCCGTGTGGAGTAGAAGACTATTTTCCTCCACAGAATCTTAACAAATGAGGTACGCTCTCTTTGATTACCTTAGAGAGCCACAGGACGATGTCCTATCCGCTTGCGAGCGCATAGGCAGTCCTTCCGATTACATCAAATCGGGGAAAATACTTCGACTCGACACGTGGCAGTACTTATTTTATTCTTCTCTTGACACATCCGCAGGTTTCCTATTTGCTTCCGCTTTGGTAAAATCGAATTTGTAACGCCTACAGATTTCAATACAGCTCAATTTTATAGTGTATAATCTGTTGCAACGGTGTGGCTCACGACCTGAACCCGTTGCAACTCCAGTTCAGGAAAATCGTTGGGGAAAAACCTCGGTTTTGCCCCAAGAAGCCGCCTTAGCTTGAGTGGTAGAGCAACTGTTTTGACATAGAATGCGTTAACGTGCACAGTCATCTGTGCAAGTTTAGGCATTCTAGATCCCGAGCTTGTCGAGGGATAAACCGGGGAAATGCACATATTGCCGCCTTAGCTCAGTGGTAGAGCAACTGTTTTGTAAACAGTAGGTCGTCAGTCCGATCCTGACAGGCGGCTCACTATCAGTTAATTGAGAGAAAAGCCTACTGCTTTCCCCGTCATGCCTTCAGGAGGTGGAATAATTCCCTTCGCCCATGCTCGAGCGATGGCAGAAAGAAACATGCTATCAGTATTTGTCATGACTACTTTTGGCAACTCATGCATCGGGAAAATAACCGCACCGCTTTTTAGCTCATACATATCACCATTGAGGGGCTGTGAAGAAATTTTTGCCGCGTCCTTACTATCGATAAACGCGGCAAATATCCCCGGTTCGTTATTGGTCATCCCCACATCGGGATTTACTGTACCCAAATCCACTTTGCGAAGTATTTTGATATCAGCAACCCCCAATTCTTCCTGCATCTCTTTTGCGGTACGATCAGCCACTGTTTTTACTCCATCCATCCCGAGATCAGCAAATCCCCCAACTGAATCCCAAGATTTTTTGCCGGTGGCAAATTTTTCACCATGGAGTACGATAAAATGAGTTGTAACCCCGTCTTTTTCGACAAACACCACTCCCTTTTCTCCAGTCAACGGACCACTCCTCCAACTGACGTATTCATAGGTAAATCGTTTATTGGGATTATCCACACGCGATACTTCAAACTTCGGCACCAAGGCAAAAGAGCCGCGAGGCAAATCAATCATACGCTCGACTTTTATATTTGAAATTTCTTCGGGACGGCTGGCGAGATCCTCTAAGAAACCATCATGGTTTTCGATACCTTTATCTGGCAGCGCAAGCAACTTTTTCTGCAGTTCGCTATCCGTTTTCTGAAACCACTTTTTTTCCTGAAGTTTTTCAAATATCGCACGCCGCTCTGGCGTTGATTTATGAAGGAGCATATCAAACTCCTGTTTTTTGATTGCTTCTCTCGTGAGTACCGCAGACGGATGTTCCATAACGTGATTATACCTATTTCTGTATCTCCCGCCACAATGGTGTATCGATAAGTAATTGCGGCAACTGTCGAAACACTTTTTTGTTGATTGAATACATTGTGTATTTTCCTTCACGCTTTTTTTTGAGCCATCCTGATGTCACCATTGCCTTGAGGTGGTGTGCTACTAAATTCTGGGGAATTGGCAAGTGTCGAGCGATATCCTGCGGCCACATAGGGTCATGTGCCAATAAATACAGTATAGCCAAACGATATTCGTTACTAATACCCCTCGCCATCGATGCGTACGGTGCTACCTTTGCCAATAATCGCTTCCCAGAAGTCATACCAGTATTATACACGCGATATAACTAATTCCCAGTTGGTATCGAATAGTTTATAATACGCATAAAGTCCCGCAAAGCGGGGCTCGTGCTTCAACAAGCTGAGATGGCGGAGTGGACAATCGCAACAGTCTGTAAAACTGTCGCCCTACCGGGCTACCTAGGTTCGAATCCTAGTCTCAGCACTCTATCTAGGATCCACGAAGTGTCATCCTAGTCTCAGCACACCACCATATTCACCACCGTAACTATTCCTCTTCTTTTATAAAAAACTTGACCTCTTGAAACTTTTATATAAATATTCTTATACTAAGATTATATGAATAAAACAGCAGAAGAAATGACAGAAACACCATCAATGGTGACCTATATTGTCGGAGCGTTACTCGTTGTTGCCGTTGTTGCAGGAGCTTGGTATTTCCGATCAAAAGGAGCATCCAAAACTGTTGTTGAAACAGGAGGACAGCAGCAAGAAGCCACTATGTCACCTGCGCCCGGTCCGATTACCGCACTCGGTTGCGATCAGCAATACTATAATCCGCGAGTTGGATTTTCTGAATATTATCTTTCTGTAGAAGGTGGAGACGTATCTACCGCAAATAAAGTAACCTGCGAATTTACTGCAAGTGTTGACGGTAAAACGGTCACAAAAGCAACAGTAAACAGCCCACTTACTGAATCACCCGCACGTGGTGGCAGCACATTCCGATGTACAACACAATCAATCGAACTTGACGCTGGTGTACCCACTGTTGTCGACGTGCTTCTTACCGATGATATGGGTAAAAGCGCGACCTGCAGCGCAACCTTCACCTTTCAGTAATCAGGTGTTGGGTAAAAAATTCTATATCACGCGCGATTACCGTATTCCAGGAAGGTTGTAAGTTGTGATCTGCACCCGGGTATAAAAAGTATCCGATAGTAATGTTTTTCTCCTTCAGATCAGCAACAAACTCCTCGCTCCATTTTACCGGTACTGCATCATCTTCCCCTCCCTGATGCAATTGAAGCGGTGCAGCAATCCTGTCGGAATAATTTACAAACGTATACAAATCAACGTCATAATTTCGCTCGAATTCAGCAAGTTTTTTCCGCAGCGCCTTCCCTTTGTCATCCGCTTCATCTGTGTAATACAGAATAGAATATGGAAATGCCCGGGTAACGGGTGCCCACAGTGTAGTGGGATTCGTACCGCGTGTGATTGCGAGCACGGTAAGAGCAATCTGTCCGCCATTACTGTGTGCCCAAATGCCAACGCGAGTGGGGTCTGTCATACCTAACGAAGAGACAGATGCCAGCAAATCGAGCGCGACAACATAGGTTTGAAATCGCTCTTCAAACACATCGTTTTCGGGGTTATCCGACCCTCCATACCCCAAAAAATCTGGCGCAAGTGTAATAAACCCTTGCTTTGCAAACACTTCTGCACTTCGCTTTGTCCCTATGCCGGGTGCATAGATACCTGGGTCAACATAACCACGAAATTGTACAATAACCGGTTTTTTGTTCTGCTCGGACGCATCAATAGGTATGTGCGCCAGTCCTGTCGCTTTCCTGCCTCCACTCGAAAAATGAAACAAATATTCTGTATAGGCAGCAGTTGTCGCCACTGCCTCATCTAACACAATAGTTCCCGCTATCCCCCCGCGCTGCGACAGACTATCGATCGTATACCTATCCAAGGGTCTATCGATAACTTGTGTAATCGGAGAAAGCACTGATGTCGATTGTCGCGGGCCCATCAGCGCATACACAATAGCGCCACCACCCAATAAACAAAGAAAGACGCCTATCACTACCCGTTTCATGTTTCTACTCTATCACAGTCACCGCAGGTATTGTTTCGTAAGTTTAGTGAGCTGTATACTACATTGGCATGGATACTCCAACTAATCCTTCACCTCCTCAAACTGTTCAACTACCATCATCCCCAAAACTATCGCTTCAGCCTCTCTATACCATGCTAATTCTCATTTTTGGTATGTTACTTGGTGCAGGAGGACTATTTGCCTATCAGGAATACATAGCTACCACACCGGCTATTACTTCATTTGACGAATGTATGAAATCAAAAGGAAGTATTGTCCAGGAAAGTTATCCCGCTACCTGCGTCACCAGAGATGGAACACGATTTGTACAGCCGGTGAACCAGGACGCTTATTCTGACGAACGCGTTACCACGTACACCAGCCCTGAAGCACATATCACACTTACTTTCCCCCGCAGGATGTATGTCACAGATACGATCACTGATGAAAACGGTTGGCAACGAGGGGCTATCGTCATCTCTACCAACCCCGGAGGTGATGAGGCAAACGGTCATCTCACTATCGTGTATGGCCTCCCCACAATAGACGGAAAAGGTGGCGCTTGCATCGGAGACGATGGCAAAAGTCTATGGCAGAAAAAAACTATACTAGAAAGCTCAGTCAACGTGTGCGAAACCCAAACAGGACTTCATGCGGGATATCCAGTACATCCGAAGAAAAAAACAGAATATGCATTCTCTATCGGGGGAAATAATCTCTCGCCAGAAGACTTTGAGCTATACAAACAAATCCTGTTTGAAGGGTTAACGTTTGCGCCAGCGGAAATATTTCCTATGGAAACATTTACGTGCCCCAACACTGCGTGGGTGGACTGTATGCCGGGGCCGGACATGATGGAAAAAATCGAATGTACGAGCGAATACCTCACTTGGGCAGAAGCAAATTGTCCAAACTTTCAGGGGGCAGCTCTCTAATATTGCTATGGTCGCCTACTCCAATAAACGTGGCCTAAAAATAGAAAGCACTTTCGGAATCCTGAGTCTCATGGTTATCACCCTTATGACAGTCGGAGCGCTAGGCTTACGGCAATTTGACGTTCGATCTCGAGCATCATTTAACGGCAATGAAGCAGATGTCATTGTTGTCGGTGCAGGTACAGGAGGGATCGCAGCAGCGATTCAGGCGGCAAGAACTGGTGCCAACGTTATACTCCTTGAAGAAACAGACTGGGTGGGAGGACAAATGACCGCAGCTGGCGTTACCTCTATGGATGGTGGAAATCCTGCTTGGACTGGCGGGATCTACGGTGAATTTACTCAAAAAATCAAAGATCATTATCAGAAAAAAGGAAAATCCATAGGAACATGCTACTGGAGCACCGCAACAATTTGCTTCGAACCAAAAGTAGGCAAAACAATCCTGGAGCAAATGATTGGTGCACAACCGACCATTTCTCTTCGATTGCGCACCCGAGTATTGAGCGCGCAAACAACAAATGGCACTATCACCGGATTAACCACACGTCAAAACAACACCACAAAAATTATTACGGCAAACGTTATCATAGATGCGACCGAATACGGAGACCTCCTCCCTCTTACCGGAGCACGTTTCCGATCTGGTAACGCAACCAACGCACAACTCAACCCAAACGCATGTATTCAAGACATTACTTATCTGGCTGTCATAAAAAAATATTCCCAAGGAGTACCTCGCGACTTACAAATTACTTCACCACCTCCCGGATATACCGATGAAGTAAAAACTATATTTCGCAATGTCGTATCCGCTAACGGAAGTGCTACGTGGACAGGAGCGTATCCCGTAGGCTGGAATGTTCATAATGCATATCGAGGGATGCCTGATAGTAGTAACCCGACAAATTACGATGCATCTCGTCCTGCAGAGATTACAAAAACTGGCGTTAATTGGGCAAACGACTACCCAAGAAACGCCTATGCCTCATCATCAACTTCCCCACATCTTTCCAGCCGGTATCTTACCGACAAGACCTATCGAAAACAAATAAACTGCGAAGCAAAGCTACGCACAATTCAATTTCTTTATTACATGCAAACAGAGCTTGGGCAAACAAATTGGTCTGTAGCAAATGATGAAGGGTACGACACTGCTTACAACCGAGAAGACAACAGTTGCGACAATATTCCTGAAACATTAAAACCAATAGAACGAAATCTTCCTGTTATACCATACGTACGGGAAAGTAATCGTGGTATAGGGACGGTTACTCTCGCAGGACCAAATATAAAACGGACAGGAACACCTGCTCGTGCAACGACATCATATACTACTAGTATCGCTGTTGGTGACTATCCTAACGACCTCCATGGCTGCAACCAGACAGAAAATCTAGAAACAAACCTGGAAAGCACCACTGACATAACTGGGAGTGGACCATTTCAAATTCCTCTTGAAACACTTATTTCGCCAGATGTTTCAGGTTTAGTGTTTGCAGAAAAAAATATTTCCGTAACCCGTCTCGTAAACGGAGCGATACGACTTCAACCTATTACGATGGTCACTGGTCAGGCAGCAGGAGCACTTGCTGCACTTGCTGCAAAACAAAAAAAATCTCCTGCAGCTATAAACGCAATTGACGTACAAAGGGAACTTCTTCGATCAAAGGCGTTTATAGTACCATTTACCGATGTTCAGGTGACAAACCCTGTTTTTTCGGAAATTCAGGAAGCAGCAGTAAGAAATATCATGGTAGGAGCTGGCAACCTTACCTTTTCACCCGACAATCCACTATCACGCGGTCAAGCGGCCTCGGTTATTATCAAAGCATTTGGCATACCTGTTTCTACCTCGCAGGGACAAACATTTACGGATGTGCCGACATCACATACATATTTCGGAGCAATCGAGGGGTTATACGCTTCCGGCATCACATCGGGCTGTAGCAATTCGCCCCGTCAGTACTGCCCCGAAATACCGATCACTAATGCACAACTTGCCACCCTGATCCTCCGCGCTGCACAACGGAAAGACACGTCATTTCAGCCAGTAACGCCCACAACACCAACGTACTCGGATGTCCCGACAACGCATTTTGCTTATGCACACATAGAAGGAATGGTTGCTAAAGGACTGAAGTTTTATTGTCATCAGTCGGCAAAACAATTTTGCCCGGACACCCAGATTTCCAGAAAAAATGCAGCAGCAATTATCATTCAAACACTTAGGCTACTTCAAAGCCCTGCGCCACCAACAATAAGCCCGACATCAATACCTACTACGTTATCTGCTGATATGAATAACGATGGAAAAATAACAATAGTCGATTACACGCTTTTTATGAACTCGTGGTTCTCGCAAGATGTATCGCGAGCTGATTTTAACCAAGACGGAAAACTTTCTGTTGTAGACTATACAATATTTATGAATGAATGGAATGTGACTAAATAACCCCTAACGCCTTCCCTACGTTCTCAAATGCCTGTATTCCATAATCCAAATCTTTTTTACTGTGTCCGGCAGATGGCATCACCCTGATCCTTGCTTTCCCCATCGCCACCATCGGAAACTTAATCGGGGTAGCAAACACACCAAGTGAAAGCAGCTTCGCACTAAATTCTTTTGCAAGATTTTCATCACCCAACATAACCGGAGTAATGGGCGTTTCTGTCACACCCGTATCAAATCCGAGTTTTTGGAGTTCTTTTCGAAGATATGCTGCGTTATCCCACAATTTTTTGACCAATGCCTTTGATTTGGTTAATATCTTCACCCCTTCTATGACAGCTGCCGCATCTGCAACGGTAAGCCCGGTAGAAAAAAGATACGGTCTGCCTTTCTGACGATAATACTCGATAAGCTCGCGTTTTCCTGCAATCACCCCTCCCAACACACCAAAAGCCTTTGACATTGTCCCCACTTCTATATCTAACTTACCCACAAGCCCAAAATGATGCGCTATACCTTTTCCTTCACCCAGTACTCCTTCGCCATGCGCGTCATCAACCATCGTCACTGCTCCATATTTTTTGGCGAGACGCACTATCTCCGGTAAATTCGCGATGTCCCCGTCCATAGAAAACACGCCATCGGTAACCACAAGAATAACTGGCTTTGCCCCATCGTTTTTTGGAGTTTTAGCAGCCGCTACGGCTTCTTTGAGGCGCTCTTCCAACTCTGTCATATCGTTGTGTTTATAAATAAACTTTGTTTTCACCTGCGCAAGCTTGATCGCATCGATAATACTTGCGTGATTTAATTCATCGGATATCACGATGTCTTCTTTGCCGACAATAGTGGCAATAGCTACAATATTTGCGATAAATCCACCCGGAAGAAGAAATGCCGCTTCTGCTCCCTTGAGCTTGGCGAGTGCTTTTTCTGCTTCCATGTGCAGCGTCAGATTACCCGAAATGGGGCGCACTGCTCCTGCACCGACCCCATATTTTTTAATCGCCTTTATGGCTGCAGCAGCTATTCGTTTGTCTTGTGCAAATCCCAAATAATTATTGGAGCAGAAATTCAAAAGTTTTTTGCCATCGATGGTAACCCATGGTCCTTGCGGTGACTCCAATACACGAACCGGTGTGTACAATCCTTTTTCTTTGAGTGTTGCGATTGTTTGGTAATACGGTGTTAATGGATCGATCATATATATTCTCCCCGCCATCATTGACGGGTCGCCAAAGCGGCGACTTTCTTTTTTTATATACTAAGCTTTTTTTTGAGTCCCTTAATCATCACTTCAGTCATTTTGGGAAGCTCAAATGCGGGCTTCCAACCCCAATCTCTGCGCGCTACAGTGTCATCAATCGACTGCGGCCAACTTTCGGCTATCCGTTGTTTCACGGGATTCGGCTCATACGTGCCGACAAACGTCGGGTATAATTTTTTAATCTCCGTAACAAGCTCTTTGGGAGTAAAGTTTATCGCCGCAAAATTGTACGCGGTGCGAACGGTAATTTTTTTCGCGGGTGCTGCCATAAGGGCAAGCGTGCCACGTATCGCATCATCGATATACATCATAGGAAGTCGTGCATCTGCTTTGAGGAAGCACGCATATTTGTTTTCTCGAAGTAACCCGTAAAAAATATGGACAGAATACTCCGTAGTTCCATCTCCTGGTGGTGCTTTATACCCAATAAGTCCAGGGTAACGCAAAGAACGCACATCCACGCCCCACCGGGTAAAATAATACTGGCACAACAACTCACCAGCCACCTTGGTAACTCCATATATGGTAGTAGGCTCAAGGACTGTATGCTGAGGTGTCATCTTTTTGGGTGTCGTTGGTCCAAAAGCGGCAATAGAACTTGGCCAAAACACCCTTAATTTATAATCACGAGCAAGCTCAAGCACATTACGGAGTCCATTCATGTTCACATCCCATGCAATATCAGGGTTCTTTTCTCCTCCGACAGACAATAATCCTGCCAGATGATACACCTCGGTAATGTGATGCTTCTTTATAATTTTGGATAGCGAGGAGATATCCCGCACATCACCTTTGACCAGCTGGCCATCAAAACCTTTTGGAATTGTTTTATTTCCTAATGCAAATACATTTGCCTTGCCGTATTTTTTTTGCAGTGCTGGCACCAAATCAGAACCAACTAAACCAAACGCTCCGGTAACAAGAATTTTTTTCATGGTAATTATGGTAGTCGGAACTAATAATAAAAATCATGCACCGCAATCTTTCTATTTCTTTCATAAGTTGATAAAATGACAAAATCGCCTGGGTGGCTCAGTGGTAGAGCACGTTCTTGGTAAGAACGTGGTCGCGGGTCCGATTCCCGCCCCAGGCTCCACAGACACTCTACCCAAACCCACCGGGATAATGCATACACATTTTCATACGCAAGCCACACTTCACCACGAAAAGAAAATCCAGAAGTATCAGGTTTCTGCACTCATCGTCGCCGCTATTTTTTTTACCGGATTTGCTTCCCTTAGTTATCAAGTGGTTATCGAACGACTGATAAAACTCGTCATAGGCGGCACTGCGGTATCATCATTTATCGTGACGTTTGTCACGCTCGTCGGTATGGGGATAGGAGCGCTAACCGGCATTCTCCCCCGGGAGAAAAAATGGTTATCATACAGCGCTATTACGTTTGTTAGCGCCTGTTACACAGTACTAAGCGCCGTCATTATACTTCCGCTTCTCCAGTTTCTTTCTCAACAAATAATAATGAGACACATTGAGTCCACCCTTTCCCAGATGATCCTCTACAGCACTGCGGTGCTGTGCATACTTCCTGCGGCAATACTCTCGGGCGCAGTTATTCCCAAGATAATGGGGTATGCCCGTCGCGATTTTTTCCGTTCGGCGGGTTTCCTTTATGGCACATACACGATTGGGTCTGCACTAAGCATCTATGTACTCGTACGGATATTTTTGCCGCTTGTAGATTTTCGCATCACTTTTCTTATTATTGCCGGTATATTTATGACTGCCGCAGCGCTCACCCGCTGGATTGACCGTACTACTGTTGATGACCGATTACGGGAAACGCCCAATAACCCTGTTCGCCGCAATCACCTACTCATGCAGTTTCTTTCGAGCACGCTCGCTATCATTCTCGAAATATCCGTATTCCGCGCAGTGTCCGTCACCTGGGGCAGCAGCAGTCCCTATGCATACCCATTTGCGCTACTTACCTACCTTGTCGCATACGCCGCCGGCAGTTACATAATCCCTCCGCTTTATAAACGAGTGTTCCCACATGCGGGACTAGCACCGATATTTCTTTTGCTCCCATTGGTGTTTGTCGCCTCATTGTTATTGCCAAAAACTATTCCTGACCAGGGATTGTTATCGCTATTTTTTATAGGCGGAATCGAACACGCCGGGTTGATTGCGTTTCTTTCCGGAGCATTTTTTCCGCTCCTTCTTGGTGAAGGAAATGCTGAAAACATAGAAAAAAACTCAAGCGTACTTTCTTTTGTATCATCTATGGGTACGCTTTTGGGCGGACTATTTCTTCTCCTTATCGGTTTTCCGTTACTTGGCATGCGGCTCAGCATTCTTATCGCGTTTGCCGGATACTTATATGGAGCGGTTGTGTTGCTCACTGCGGGTGATGCTAAAAAATATTACAGTCTACTTTCACTTACACTCCTTCTGCTGCTTGCCTTCACGCCACAAACTATGTGGTCAGGATGGATCCATAGACAAGTAAATCCGCACATGCAGTATGTTGAGGGTCAGGGAGGAATCGCGCTGATAAATTGGACAGATGACAGCCGCACATCTGGATCCGTAGTGATTAACGGAACGATCGCTTCGTTTATCCCATATCTGGTAAATCACGCAACCCTTGCCGCACTTTCATCAGGCGCCCCAAACAAAGACCGGGTACTCATCCTGGGGGTAGGAGGAGGTGGTATTGTACGGGACGTACTCGAGTTTCCACATGTGCGCGCTGTCGACGCGGTCGAGTGGTCACGGGAACTCATAATGCTACTGGGTACACCAACCGTCTCCGATGTAATTGCAGATCCGCTAAAAGACTCGCGGGTTACTGTATTTGCTACAGACGCAAAAACGTATGCCAATGCCGCCGCGAGCGTCAATAAATCATACACGCTAATTATCGATAATTTAACCGTCATAGGCTGGTCGGGCTCAACACCCATCCGATCTGTAGAATATTTCCGATCGATGATGCCACTGCTATCAGATGACGGTGTTTACATCATCCTCATGCATCACAATACAGACGCGCAGTATGCAGCTGCAGTGGCAGGGCTTACGCGTGTATGCCCCATAGTTGCTTCGTATGACAAAAAATACGTCATCTGCGCAAAACAGGAAATTGCATGGAATCTCGATTATATGGATGAAACGCTTGAAACATACAGCAAGCTCCCCTCGTTACAAAACACGCTTCGTCACACGCCGCGATGGCTATTTGAAAAATATGAAACGCTCGACAAAGAGGCATACACACAGGTGGAACCGATACATGACATGATGCCGTATTTTGAATACGAAGAATTTGCGGTACGTAAAAAGTGAGATCAACTACTTACAGCTTGTATGGGGCAAGTGAGCTATCAAATTTTCTTTTCCGTTCCTCATTGAGTATTCCTGCACGCATCGCATACACCATTTTCCATAACATTGTCCGGAGTGTATATATGTTCATTTTCTCCTTGAAAAAATGAGGGAGACTACGGACTGATGCATACCCCTCTATCATTTTTGCTTCGCGAGGGTGATGTGTTTTCCACGTAGGAGCACTCGCAAGATCCAGTACAGGATCGCCAACGACAGCCGCTTCCCAATCAAAAATACCGGTCACTGTGTGCGCGCCATCAAACATGATGTTGTGATCTGCCAAATCGTATTGGACAAGCGTACCCTGCTTCACGTTACATACTGGTTTATGCACTTCAAATAACTGACGCACCGCCTCCCCCTTTGCAAAAGACATTACACCATGATCAACAAGGTGCTTAATATCGTCATCCAACCGTACGGTAATATATTCATACATGGAAGTCTTTGTGCCCTCAAGCTTCCCCGCCGCAGCAAGTGACGGATCAAACCTCCCAAATCCTTCCAGGGACAGCTCTCCCCACATGGCCACATACCGACCGATATCAAACGATAGCTGATCATAATCCTGCCGCGTTCCATGAAAATTTGCTTCTATATCAACTCCTTCCAACATGTCCTGTATCTGATAATCAAACGGGTATACCGTACGACTTGTGTCGACATACAAAATACGGTTCACGGGAACATTGAGTGTCGCAACCCGGTCGGTAATGAGCTTTTCAACCGCCATATACGTTTCGGGTTTGCCCCATCCAATATTTGCGCGGATCACAATGGGGCGCTCGCGTTCACGAACGGTGACAATATAAATAACATGAGATGTAGACCAACTTTCAGGCTTTCGCCATGAGACTGCGGTCATACCCACACTATCTCGCACCATCGCAGGAATAAGATTTTCATCAAATGTTTCATACCGCAACGCAAGCGCTCTGATTTCTTCATCACTCCGGTGAGCGACTGGGTAAAATATATCTGTCATAGCGCTATACCACCAAAAGAATAAGACCTAATATCACACCAACCACCCCTATAAACTTACGCCAAGAAAATTCGTCATGGAAAAAAATCGCAGATCCGATGACTACCATGCCGATCGATGATGCGTTCATAGCATTGATGTATCCGATATTCGGAGCGGTTACAAATCCTTCCTGCATAAAATAGTTAAATCCGGCGGATAATATGCCGATCCCCGTAAGCACTCCCCACGCTGTTTTTGAAAGCGATTGCCATCGCATTTTTTTCATACGCATTTCAACGGCAATAAGCAAAGTCACGATGCTCATCGTATAAATAAGCCGCGGAAGTACATCAACACCGATAAGCAATAAATATTTTGAGGCTACTGAAAGCATGCCCCAACAAAAAAATGCTCCTACGGCAAGCGGCAACCAAGAGGAGTGCACATGCGCCGCAGGCTTTACTTTTCCTGTGACCATAATAATCGCAGACGAGATAATAATAATGGCGATAGCAAGTGCCGCCCTCGCAGTAAGTTGCTGATGAAATAACGGGATGGCAATAATCGTGGTAAATACCACATAGCTTTTTGATAAAACGAGACTATAACCTGGATTTGGTGCTACTTCGATACTTTTAAGCGAAAATATATTTCCGAGATAGGAAAAGAAAAATGCCATAACGGCAAGGACTAATAACTCATACCAACTCACCGTTAGGTCGGTGCCCAGTGAGACTGCTGTGACACCGAACATAACAACCGGAATAAAAAACATGGCTAGATTGGTAAATTGTGAGGGAATTTTTAACAGCACGCTTTTCCGTACTAATAAGTACTGAATAACCGAACAAAGAAACATCAAAAACCCCGCAAGTATCCAGTTCATAGAGGTATTATAAATTATTTGTGGCGCTAACAGCACTATGATGAAGAAACACGCAAATCATATATTGACAACCAACAAAAAATCCCGTTATCTAAATAAACATTAATAATTTTTTTTGGTATTGTGTATCGAAGAAAAAACTCATCAATAAACGATAGTCT
>DJCU01000044.1 GCA_002430725.1 Candidatus Gottesmanbacteria bacterium UBA5942 | reverse complement strand
TCCAAAAGAATATGTCGTATGGGCAATCGCCCTCATATCAAGCCTTTATTATCTTTTTAATCTGGGAACTATCCAAATATTTTATGTGCCGCTCGAAGCGTTCACGGTACATTTTGCTGCGCTACCTTGGCTTACATACGGACTTTTTCTTTTACTCGAGCACATAAATAAAAAACGGGTGATATTCTTTTTTATAACCCTCCTCCTTTCGTCTATCCAAGGCTTTATTCCGGCTATATTCGCAGCCTATGCAGTATCACTTCTTATTATCACCAGCACATATATCGTGTGGCAACGATTTAGTAAGCGCGCACTCCGCACTATCGCAATTATTTGGACATGCGTTGTCACCGCTAATTTTTATTGGTTAGCGCCAGTGGGCTATTTTTCTCTTACCCAAGCAAAAGACTATATCAATGCATATAACAATATAACTTCCACGCCAAAATTTATCGCAAAAAGCATCCAATACGGTTCACTCCCAGAAGTCGCCATGCTAAAAAGCATGCTGTGGGATAGTAACGAACTCGGAGGCGCTATCCTCGCCCCTTGGAAACAACACCATCTATCACCCGCTATACCCGCTATTGGTTATATATTGTTCGCGCTTGTTCTTTGTGGCATCGTTGTCGTCTTACGCAAAAAGCATCCGCTATATATTGGCTTCGTGTTATCGTTTCTGTATTTCTTTGCCAATATCGCGATTAATCAAGCGCCCTTTTCTTGGATAATCCAGTTTATTCAGTCATACTCACCGGAGCTGACGCAGGCATTTCGCACAACATTTACCAAATTTGGCACAGGATTATCATTCCATTACAGCCTGTTTCTCGCGGTAGGACTCATGGCGATAGCGTCATTATGCTCCGGCAAATGGAAGCATGTTGTTCGTATTTTGGGACTAAGCCTTGTCGCTTGCGCTATTCTTTTTTACGCAGCTCCCACGTTTTCCGGACATGTTGTGTACCAAAAAATGTATGTGCACATGCCAGCACAATATACTCGCCTTATTGACGACATAAACAAACTACCCGATGGAAAAATTGCTGACTTTCCCCAAGACTGTGCAGAGGGTTGGTACAACCAACTTTGGGGATATTTTGGCTCAGGATTTCTCTGGTACGGAGTAAAACACCCCATCATGGCAAGGGCATTTGATGTCTGGAGCGACACCAATGAAAACTATTATTGGGAACTAAGCACCGCGCTCCGACAGCAAGATTACGCAGCTGTTAACCGAATATTTGATAAATATGGAATTCGCTATGTGCTCTATGACCAGAACATGACCCATTGTCGCAGTCAAAAAGGATTTCTTTCATCGCTCGATTTCTCTACCCACCTTGAAACAGACAAACAGTACACCAAGCGGATAAGCTACTTCGGGGAAAACATATTACCGATAACGGTCTACGAACGAAACAATGCCAATTCTACCCCGATAACGATAACAAACGCGCCCAATGTACTTCCTGTGTATCCATATAACGATATCGACCGCGCATACGCCAGTGTTTCCGCATATATGTCAGACAAAAACAAAGCCGCAGACATAGTAGATGCCGATAGATTACGTTTTTCAAAACGGGGTGAGCCGCTATCCAAAAATCAACTCAACCAACTCGCGCTCACTCCTATAGCAACCATTGCCGCCACATCACCTCGGTCTGTCCCCTGCGAACCACAAAATACCGCAGCAACAGTCTCTCAACGCGTCACAAACGAAGATAGCATACGGTTTATCACTACCCAGGGGAACACATGCCAAAACATTACTTTTGATGGCATAGATACAAATAACACGCATGTATTAGAGATCATGTCCCGTCACCTGGTAGGCGAACCACTTTTTGTTTCTGTGACGAACAAAGGAAGACCGATTGGAGTCGATATCCGACTTCCAGCACATCAAAAACCCACTCGTAGCGCGTATTTTATCCCTCCTTCTTTTCCTTCGGAAGTAAGCTATAACGTGATTGTCACAAACACTTCGCTCAATCAATATACGAGCATCAATGACCTCATGGAAATACGTCTCTCTACCGTTAACAACATATACACTGAAGAAATGTTCAGTACGAATAAGTCGCAAACTACACTACCTATAGAGGTGCGGCATCCTATGAGTGGACTCTATATCGTCACGTTACCACCTACTGACAACACCACGTTGACACTCAATCAATCCTACGATGACGGTTGGATCGCCTGGACAGACGGGAAGGTCATTGGTAATCATGTTCTTATCAATAACTGGGCAAATGGATGGATAATTCCTCCGTCAACTGAAAAAATTATACTGTTTTTTGCGCCACAACTACTCCAGTATCTCGGCATAGTGCTTTTCCTCATTCCGATCGTAATTATTTTGCGGATTAAAACGTAACTCTAGGAGTATTGCTGTGTATCGGCCACCGAAGGGTACGAGCCATTGCACGTTCGTATTTACGGTGTCTTACTACCTCGACCCGCGCATCGACAACCTCTACTACTATTTTTGTCTCTGATTGCATGGGGGCGGGTGGATCTTCTGTGTGAGCGCGACCTACGTCTCCAGGACTCTCCTCATTTTTTTCGTCAGTCGGCAGTGGTGTCGCTGCGCCTTTGTGTAGTTCGGTTTCCATAACGTATGGTAAAAATGCCCAAGAAACTTCTATTGTATGCGAGAAACAAGAACCCATGCAAGTCGCCTAAGAAGAAAGATTGCTACCACAGTCAAAACGTTATTCTGTTGGTATTACTGTGGAGTGGTCGCTTCCCTGTTCTATCTCCCCCAGAGCCAAATTGTCGGTTTGATTGCAGGTCTGGATGCGAGAGTTTAACTGAAGAGTTTTTTGTTTGTACTGGTCGCGCTGTCGCTTCCAATACCTGATGCGAACCGAGAGCTACGGGAGTTTTCATCGGGTTTTTTCCTTCAAAAATATAGCCAAAGCGCTGATCTTTTTTGGGGTACAATCGATTCATCGCGTGACCGGCAAAAGCCGCGCCATATTGCGCAATACCAGTCGTAATAACCGCTTTATACCCAATTGATGGCAGTGCTATCGATATAGACAAGGCCGACTTTAATAGCGGCAATGCGAGTGCGGGTGCCACCAATGCAGCTGCGGTTAGCGTATCGATACCCAGATAAGTCGCCCATGCTGCCTCAAGCATCCGTAATCCTTTTCTTCGTTCGGTATCGTTTTTAAACCGCTGCATAGCTATGCTACTCGCCTGATATTCCATAAACGAGCGAAAAAATGGGAGTTTCACAATAGGATTTACCATCGCAATGTAATATGCAGCACGTTTTTTATTTTCCATCTGATTAAAAAACTCCGCATGCCCCAACTCATGCATACCAGCAGCGAGCCGAGGATGATATACATTGACCGTATTACTAAATGGATTGTAATAGTCTCTTCGGAAAATTTTATTTGTTATGAGTGTGGGAACTTGCAACAGCACTATCCCCGCTTTTCCTGCATACTCAAGCGTTCTTCCTATGTTGTCTTTAATGCCCCATGGCCTGCCACGTACATCTTCGTTGCGCGCCATCATCCGCTTAATATCATTAAATATATCGCTATGCCCCACCCTGACTAACACGTCACCCTTCCACGGGACATCCTTATACCGATCAAACAAATCTCCTGCAAGCTCTTTGGTAGGATTATGAAACGCGCTGTTCCACGTCCATAACATCGTATGGGTAGTAGGAATTGCCAACAAATGGCCGATGGTGTTAGCCAGCAAATCACGCTTATTATAGGTAACGGTAAGCGATCCTTCTGCTGTTTTTTTTTGACGGACGATATCTTTAGGGTTTACCCCGATGGTTTGTTCTGGCATGGTTATGGACGGGACAATGATTTTTCCATTTCTCCGATAACATAACCCTGATACACACTCCAACCGATGTACTGATGAAGTTTTTCGGTCACTTTATAAGGAAGATCAACTATTTCAGGATGAAACGAAAGCGTCTGATTGACCCGCAGATCATATATCCGCTCTAGCATAAGGATAATAACGGGATCAATTTTTTCAACATACGATTTATTTTGATCTTTTTGATGCCCGCGACTCCATGTTTCTCCCACTGCTTTTGTGCTTTCCTGCTTGGCTAAATCTGCTTTTTGAGGGTTAATTCCCTGTTCCATCAGAGAGAGAAAGTATCCATCCAGCGCAGAAAGTGCAACTACGGGAGCAATAGCTTTCAGATACTCATCTTTTTTCGCATACGCCTGATCTTCGAGAACTTTTCCCATCTGCGCGACACCAAGAGTCGCAAGCGCAGTAATGCCGCTTGTTACTTCTTCATGCAACCGCTCAATCATCTCTGCTCTGTCTTCTTCAGTTAACAAGGTCAATGATACCCACCTGTCCCACAATTGTTTGTAATCCATATATCACTAGTATGAAGGACAATCCGCCATCACGCAATATTCCATTCGTTTCTTGACTATACGAGGCACTTTTCCGTTATACTGGATACATGATGGAACCAACCCCAAAACCAGAAGCACCAAAAGTGCCTGCAACACCAGAAGCAAAACCCGCAGGAGCACCGATTCCAAAAGAAAAACCCACAGAAAAACCTGAAGCGTCTCCTACAAATACTACGGCAAGACACACACTGGAAGAAATAGCTGCAGGAAAACCAGTGGCAGAAGCGACCAAGCCCGCAGAAAATCTTCCTCCACGCGAGACAGTGACTTCACTCCTCAATGAAGCAAATGCATTGCTATTAGACTTGCGCGATATGCGATTGCTCGTGACATCACTTGCTACCCAAGCCGCTGATAGCCCGCTGGGAAATGAAGTGCGGATAGATGCGCTTCGATCACTTGCCGCCATGGAAACGCAAGGACTACCAGCAGACCAAGCCGCAAAAGTACAGGCGCTACAGGATAAAATAAAGGCGCTCAATATTCCCGATCCAGTACCGGCTGAAAGCGCAACGCTTTCACTTATTACCCGGTATAACGAACAATATGCCGATACTCCAATACCTGCTGATGTTGTTGATCAAGTGAAAAACGGCAAACGGGAGTCATCACAAGTACTCGCGCAAATGCTCCAAACAAACGACAATCTGGCACAAATGACATGGAAAGAGCTCACTGGCATGGATGGTTTTACCAAACTCACCCCAACACCCGAAACTATGTTAAATCTCGCGGGTATTGAGCCGACACCGGAAAATCTACAAAAAGCGCAGGAAATCTTTGGACTCGCGGCACAGGCAACCCCTGAAGCTCCGCCTCCCGGATTTATCGATCAAGCGATGCCGGTGATTATGTATGGCGCGCTTGGGATTATGTTCATGAGTCAAATAGTCACAGGAGAACAAGGCGGCGGACACCACTAAAAAAAGACAAACGGGAGAAACGGCAGAGCCAAAAAAAAGAAAAAATAATTGCCCGAAATCGGTGCAGTAATGTTTTTTCTTTTTTTCTTTTTGTAAAAGAAGGGCAAATCCCTTCGAGATTTGCCCCCGGCAATGGAAACAGTCTCATCCCTTGAACATTCGGTTAATGAAGATGATCTTCATTCCCCAGACCAGACCAATGAGCCCGAGCAACGCCAACACCTCAGTGGCGTGGCTAATGGTCGTTGAGGCATGCGGGGTAAACACGCCCAGCAAGATAATCATGCCAACGACGAGCGGCTTGAACAGCCTACGGACTACAGGACGATTGAAAATCAGGTAGTGGGTAATTGGGTTGATTTGAATCTTGTTTTGCATTCTTGCCTCCGATTTGGGTATATGATGTGAAAAAACGCAACTGCTATGTATGCTTGAAAGACCGATGTCCAGAATACGTATTCCGACCATAGGACTTGCAACGATACGAATTTCTCCCGTTTGTTAAGGTGCGACAGATTTCCCGTTATATCAATCCGCCTGTGGATTGCCAGAAAAACCGGTCTCTCTAGCTTGAATGATAGCAAGTACCTGAAAAGATTACAAATACGAGGTGTTTTACCCCACAAACCTCTGCCTCCCCACTCGCCAATCAACACCCCCACCATCATCACACTTACAATACTCCCCTTACCTACTATCAATAGCGCCCTTGTATATAACAAACATACAAAATACTATTAAGATAGTATGATGCCCGCGATAATCATTGCTGAACTCTTGGCACTATGGCTTCTCTCCCGCAGACTTAGCCAAAACCTGTATATTGCCGCTTTTCTCCTCACGAAATCCCGTCCTATCGCCATTGGCTTTCTTTCGCTTCTTTTTTTCCCCGGTACTGTCATTCATGAACTCGCCCATCTTTTTACCGCTGAAATTCTCGGTGTCCGAACATCTGGTCTCACTCTCGTTCCCGAAGGATTAGAAGAAAAAAATGTAAAAACAGGAAGTGTTGCTATCGCGCAATCAGACCCCATCAGAAGAGCAATAATTGGCATTGCACCAATATTTGTCGGACTAGGCACACTTGGATTACTTTCATATTTTCTCCCGAGTATATGGACACAAACGCAAATAGACGCGACCCAAGGAGTATTGTTTTCCTCACCGTCTCTCTACTACATGCTCCTCACCATTTACTCGCTCTTTGCCGTATCAAACACGATGTTTTCATCACCCGAAGACATGGAGGGTTTTTGGCCGGTGGTAGTAGTCATCGCGCTTGTCATGGGTGCAGCATACATAGTCGGTATACGAATAAATCTCACCGCATCCACAAACACCGCAATTACCCTGTTTTTACAGTCTATGGCAATCAACATTGGCTATGTCACAGCGCTTAATATCGGTTTATTTGGACTTTCTACTCTTCTTATCAGAGGCGTTGAAAAAATTACCCGGAGAACACTGGTGAGACCTCAATAAGGTATCAAGCAGAACGAGGAGAGGTAAGCATCGTTGTTACTCCCGCATACGTCAGTTCAGACGAACTAAATAATACCCGTTGCCCTGGTGTAAACGGTATCGTAACCGGCTCTTCTCGCCAGTATCCGTTTAACTTAAAAGCGTCTCCCGCAGAATTTGGCCTCAGCACCACGCGGGGATGTGCCTGATAAAACAACCCCGCCCATTGACTTGCCCTCGTATCTGCAGTTTTTACCACTAGCTCCTGCGAACCATCAATCTGTACGGGAGCACCAAAAAATAACTCCATCTCATCTGCTCCTGCCAGGGTATCTCTAAAAATCGTCCAATGAATAGGTGTACGGAGCACCCGGGGTTCTGAACCGCGGATAACCACTCCCCTTGGCACTCCCATCACCATAGGGGCTTCATCCCTTTTGGGCTTGAGCTTCCCTAACACCACGCCAAATCCTGCCTCAAACTTCCAAGGGTATAACGGTTTTGATGGTGTTTCAACGCTAAATGTCGGCATAGCCTACATATCTGATCGACATAAAACGTATTCAATGGGATAGACGTTTCGGAAGGATGAAATTACTACTATAAGTCTTATAATTTCACTCGATCAAATAAGAATAGTGTTATTATATACCATTTTTCAAACAAGGTAAACATCTCACAATCGAGGGGTATCGATTAATAGATCGGGGTTGGTTCTTCGAAAAAATTACAAAAACCCGGGAGAAAACACTTTACCTGACCTCGTAACTCAGCGTTGTGCTGGGCTCTTTGGACATCTTCTTCACTCGCATAACAATGCCCGTTAAACACGTGCGTACATGATTCAAGGTCAGGGGTCTCAGAAAATGCGCATGCTCGTGTTTGACCATCCATCGCTGCCTCACTTCCTGCAACACCATACTCACAGTGATTACAGGAAATGGGATTACTAGAGTTGGAAATAACACATTGTGTACCGGGGGCTAGAACGATGGGTGTCGGAGCAATTCCACTCATACACGCCTGACACGAAGCGCTCCCTATATTTCCGGTCGGGGGAGAACATGCTGCGGTGCATACATATGGTCCGTCAAACGATGCTTTTGATCTGTCTTCGGTATTCTGTTGCGATGCAGTCACGAGAAGAAATCCGGTACCGAAAGAAAAAGCGACAAATAAAACGGGAAATAATACGCGGCGTATATTTATTGGTTGCGCCATAAATAATACCTCTATCCCAAAGTACAATTTTTGTTGTAGCCATGTCAAGCGCTATAAACAAAAAACAATACGTACTTTGTTATGATCGTTTGAGTACTGCAAAAAACGCACTTTGCGGTATCTCTACTCTCCCGATCATCTTCATTTTTGCTTTTCCCTTTTTTTGCTTTTTCAGCAATTTGTCTTTACGAGTTCTATCGCCTCCATAAAGTTTCTGAATAACGTCTTTCCGAAATCCTTTGACATCTGCTCGCGCAATGACCGAGCCACCAATTGCCGCTTGAATGGGAATTTCAAACTGCTGCTTTGGGATAACTGCTGCCAATCGCTCCACAATTTCTCGACTCCGGAGCACAGCAGCCGCTTCTAATACCAAAAATGAAAACGCATCCACCTTTTCTTTGTTGACTAAAATATCGACTTTCACCACTTTTGCAGTCGCCCAGTCAAAGAACTCATAATCCAAGCTTGCATACCCTTCGGTTATGGACTTTAAGCGGTCAAAAAAATCAATAATCATTTCTGAAAGCGGAATGAGATACGTAAACTGCGCCTGGTCGCCTACATATACCAAATCCACGTACTCGCCTCGCTTTTCGACCGCAAGCTGCATGATAGCGCCAACAAACCGTTTTGGGCTATAGATCGCCACTTGCATCATCGGTTCTTCCACCTTTTCGACATAGGTAGGGTCAGGAAGCTCGGTAGCAGACTGAATTGCAACCGTTATCTGATTGTTTGCTTCTGATACGATATGATTTTGTGTAAATCCAAGCTTGTGATAATCCACCCCCGTCTTGAGTGTCACTCGATACTCTACTGATGGGCTGGTAGCAAGCATTGTCAGGTCAAATTCACGCAGTATCCGCTCCTGTACCACCTCTGCATGAAGTAATCCCAAAAATCCGCAATGAAAACCATTGCCTAACGCAAGCGAGGAAACTGGCCGGAAGGTAAATGCGCTATCAGAAAGCTGTAATTTTTCCATTGCCTCACGAGCATCCTGATATTCATCTGCAGACAACGGGAATAGCCCCAAAAATACCATCGATTGTGGCTCTTTATACCCCGCCAAAGGCTCTCGTGAAGGCACCAAATCCTCGTGCTTCGTACCTGCCATATTGCCATAGGTCACTGTGTCTCCGACACGAGCAAGCTTGACATCTTTCAGCCCAGTCGCGATATACCCCACTTCTCCCGATGCCAACCCTTCCACCCTTGTCATTGCAGGAGAAAATATTCCCAACTCAATAGGGGCAATGTCACTATTGGTTGCCATACAATTGATACGAAGAACGGGATCAAAAGATATCGAACCATCAACAATGCGTACAAATACCACGACTCCACGGTGTGTATCATAAATAGACGAAAATATAAGTGCGCGGAGTGGCGCTTCGGGATTTCCCGATGGTGGCGGTATTTTTTCCAGCACCGCAGCAAGTACCGCATCAACATTTTTTCCTGTTTTTGCCGATATTTCGATCATTTCCTCATCAACAAACCCAAGCGCCCGGAGCTCTTCACGTGTCTCCTCTATCCTGGCGTGCGGCATATCAATTTTATTGAGGATTGGGATAATCGTCAGATTGTGAAGACGCGCTTGATGAAGATTAGCAAGTGTTTGTGCCTGCACTCCCTGGGTTGCATCGACAACGAGGAGCGCTCCTTCGCATGCAGCCAATGAACGTGATACTTCATATCCAAAATCAACATGTCCGGGAGTATCGATGAGATTAAGCGTATACCCCTGCCACTGCATACGCACAGGGGCGAGCTTAATGGTAATGCCACGCTCGCGTTCAATCGGGTTACTGTCGAGAAGCTGCTCGTGCATTTCACGCTTGGTGACCGTACCGGTCATCTCCAATAAACGGTCAGCGAGAGTCGATTTCCCATGGTCAATATGGGCAATAATGGCAAAATTACGGATATGAGACTGATCTGACATGAAGCTATTCTACCATGCAATCACTTTTTGCGGGATACGAGCATCATGATTTAACCACAACTATAACAAACCATATAATAACCACCTTATGAAACAAACGGGAAGCTGCAAAGAATTATTCGGGTGTACTGGCAACCGCACTGGAATATGTTCACACGCTCGCGCACTCGATGCAGAACGAAATCATTACAATAGCCTCAAACGTCCCAGTGTTCGCGCGTGGTTTACGTATGCAAAATACGTATGGAGATTGCAACGAGAAGTATTGCCGCACTGCGCTCAGAAAGATCAATTAAAAGCCGCAATTGAACGGACGAAATAATATTTTTCCCCTCTTGCCTTTTAATGATCGATTTATATAATACAAAAAGTCCTAAGCCTGTCACACCTACACATGGCAACCATAGCACCAGTAGAAAACGGACAACGCTTACACCTTCGCATCCGCGTAGAACCTGCTCCCCGTTGTGAACGAAGAGTGCTAACTATTTGGACTCAAGCAGCAAGTGCAGGATCAGAGCCGCAATTTCTACGATCTAGCCAAAGACATGACCCTCATTTCCTCATAGAACTTGCCCCACAAACAATTATTCTCGCGAATACACACATCCGCACGTCTGCTTCTTACCTTATGGGAGAAGTTTTTCGTATAGAAAGACACGGGGATCAATGGTTGGTAAATGGCGCGCGAATAAATAAAGGACTCGAACATATACCCCACCCGATTGGTGGACGAACACTTATTTTTGATATCGTGCCGGCTCGCTCCGCACGGGTCGGGAGGAATCGCCAAGCGCGTGAGCCAAGGCGCCAACTTCTGCGGTAGAAAATGCCGCTCTTCGCACCAGCACCCGCTCTGTATCATTTAATAACTCACGAAATTCATTCCGCTTATCCACTGTAAACTCTCTGCGATTTATCAGCGTACTACTCCACTCGGGTTTCCTGTTTGCAGGCACGACAACAAGCTGCGTAAATTCTGGTGAGACGGAAAGAAGCGGCATATCACTCCCCAATTCACTTCGTGCACGAGCAACCTCCACTAGTCCATGAGCCTCAGGGTCAGGCAGGTTGTTTACCACATCTACCAATGCCCTAATTCCTCGGGCAAATCCCGTTTCGGAAAGCTGATGAAATGACCGTTCGTTCAATAATCCCAATTTTGATTCTCCAATTCCTTCTATCACCACGCCATCACTTTTTTCTACGATAAGAAATGCCATATCGGGGTTTCGGTGATATCCAAGCTCTTTACCGAGATTGTACGCGTTAGGGTTATGTGCGAGCGATAGTAGCTCTAATTCCAACGGTGTCCGTTCGCCAAATGTCGGATCTGCATTGATAAGCATTTCAAACAATTTCCCGCGCATGCGCTTCCCAGCTCCTTCACCCTTCCCCCCGATTTCTTTGCCTAATTCATCGGAAAATGTCTCCCAATTTAACCTATCAAACACCACTTGTTGTCGCGCGCGATCCGGCACATATTCTTTTTCCGTATCTGCAGCAAGCAACGCCTCCCACAACATTGCCTTGAGAGGGTGGATTGACTCCTCTCGATGCTCTGAAGAATGTATCTTGTGTATCTGCCGTTCAACTGCTGCCATAATGACCTGTAGTATAACTCACTCTATCGAGATAGTCCAAATAAAAAAATGCCTGTTATATGCTCCATATCTTCAGTCGAGGCTCCCAATACACTGAAGTTCCACAACTCCCACACTCTGCCGCTATACCGTTACGCGGACCGACATACATCACATGTTTTGGTGTTCCACCATGACACTGTATACGAGCGCTTACCAATCGATGTCTCCCCTGACTCGACATACCTCCCATGACACGAGTTGCAGGCATAATATCGGGCATGGCATGAGGATCAACTCTTCGCGATTTCGCGATGTCAATCTCATCACCGCTCGATTCTGACGATTGAAATATATCTTTTCGCAACCTCATACGGATAACAGGACACTGTCCACTCCACAATTACATCAAACAATAACAATGTATTATAAAACATATGGATATTTTATTGCATTATAGGTCATTGAGCGCTATACTCACGCTATGTCAGTCACACCGGAACGATTGCCGAACCTGACCGTCAAAGAGCCTTTGACCTATGAAGGTATCCTTCACCTCCTTCCTGATGCTGTCAACTTTGCGCGTGTAGAAACAGACAGCATCCGTCTTGCCCAAACCCCCGAAGGAAAATTTGCACTCTCCTATCTTTTCGCCAACCGCAACCTTTTAAAGCCAGTACTTTCTGATTTCAAGTCTATCTCGCCTGACTTACTACAACCTGTAGGAGGGGCAGCACATAATCCAGAGAGAAGAATTGATAGCATAGGTTCAGCTGTCGCCCGAGTACTTTCCCAAGAGTCAGAAAAAATCCCCGGATTATTTATGCGCACCGAAGAAAGCGCGGACTGGGAATCGTTAGGTGCAGTAGATACGTTGCTACGAGATGGCGAACGTTTTGCTGTCATCGATCCACTCGATATGACAAGCTCCATAACTCGGGGCGATCGCGTACAAACCACCGGCATTGCCATATATGATCGCGAAGGAGAAATACAAGCGCTTGGTATTATGAGTCTCGTTGATGATGGATTTATATTTATAGAAAACGTGAACGGGAAATTTATTACTATCTCTACGCCAGAACCCGATAAAGAACGAACCGACAACGAACCACTTCGTGTTGCCGCAAAAACAAGGCGTATGTACACGCTCAAAGATTCACCACTCATGCAAGGAAATACCTGGTCGCTTAATTGTGATAGCGGTTTTGCTGCTCTCACCATGCAGGAAGGAAAAATAGACACCATAGTAGACCACAGAAAAGGAAGTTTATGGTACGAAATGGTTATCTGGGGACGCGCACTCCAAATCCTCGGCTTTCCGGTAACAGACAAAGACGGTAACCCGATAGATTTTTCTGCCGCCATGAAAAAAGTTATCGAAAAACATGAAGGAGATACGTATCGTATACCATTTGTTATCAGCAGGACTCCTGATATTCATAAAAAAGTTCTTCGTCTGCTCCAAAAACCTTCTCAATAACAAACATCACAATATTGACTTCTCTTAGTAGGAGGGGTCACAATTAATACGCATATGTTGTACTTCGCTGAACTTTATGGAAAAAAAGTAACCTCCGCGGATGGAAAAGCGGTCGGTCGGCTCACTGATTTTGCTTTTTTAGCGACTGATCAGCCACTTATCACAAAACTTCGCATCGATACGAAAGTCGGTCATATCCTCGTGCCCATATCGAGCATGAAGGCAGTAAACGGTACAATCATACTCTCCCCCGGTTATGAAACCAGCGGTGTTGCTGACAATGAGCTTTCGGTACGCATCCACCTTCTTGATCAACAGATTATCGATTTGAAAGGCAATAAAGTAGTGAGAGTAAATGATGTCGTTATACAGGATAAGCCATATTTTGTTATTGCAGGAGTAGATGTCGGCATGCTGGGAATAGCTCGATGGCTCAAATTAGAACAATGGCTCAACCGCCAAGTATCTTACTTCGGCACAAGTTTACGAAGCGACTTTCTCCCATGGGAAAATATCCAGCCGGTCGAGCTTTCTCGAGGAAAAGTACAACTGAAACGCGAAGAAGCAAAGCTTACCAAGCTCGCACCAGAAGATCTTGCTGATCATCTGGAGCGCCTCTCTGTAAAAAACCTGACGAAAATCCTTGATCTACTACCGAACGAATACGAAGCGGAGGTTATCCAAAATCTCAATGTTTCCCGACAACGAGAACTTCTCCGAAGTATCCAACCAAAACATGCGGCAAGCATTCTTTCGCTTATTGACCCGGATGAAGCGGTCGACATACTCCTGACACTTTCTGAGCGAAGAAGACAGATTATCACCCCGCTTCTTACCGAAGAAGCACGAGCACGCATCGACTATCTTCTCAGCCTTTCCACCACTGACATCGGTTCACTTGCCACCACTGATTTTTTTACTGCTGATCCTGAAGAAACAGCGACAAGTGTGCGCCGCCGCATGAAGCGTGAAACGACACTTGCAACTCCACTGACGTATATTTACGTCATCAATAAGAAAAAAGAGCTTGTCGGAGTATGTAACCTTCACGAATTACTGTTACAAGATGGTGATGTCCCGATGTATAAATTTATGATCCCCAATGTCGTTGCAGTCTACCTCACTACCCCTCCTGAAATCGCCATGAAAAAAATGATCAAATACAAAATATACAGTCTCCCTATCATCAATGACCGCCGCGGTTTGCTTGGCATTGTCACTATTGATGATCTGGTAGAAAATATGCAGGAAAAATTAACGTAACTACTATGAAGTACTGGCTAAACAACTGGAAAAGACGATTATTGATTGCCGTTGCTATCATTGGCCCTGGCATCATTACTGCTGTCGCTGACAATGATGCGGCTGGTGTGTCTACGTATTCCATGGCGGCAGCGACATTTGGGTATCAGATATTTATCATCCTTATCCCGATGACTATTCTTCTTGCGGTAACCCAAGAAATTGGCGCAAGAATAGCAATTGTCGCCGAAAAAGGGCTCGCAGACCTTATCCGCGAGCGGTATGGTGTCCGCATTGCACTCGTCATGTATGGATTACTATTTTTTGTGAACCTTGCGGTGGTTATTATGAACGTTGCAGGTCTTAAATCCGCACTTATTTTGTTTGGCCTAAACCCATACATATTTCTCCCGGCTATCATCGTAGGATTATTTCTTTTTGTCGCACTCAACTCATACAGCATTGTTGAACGGTTTTTTCTCCTCCTTATCGTTTTCTATGGCACATATATCGCATCAGCGTTTATGGCAAAACCGGACTGGGGATTAGCAGTACAATCTCTTGTCGTACCGACCGGATCAATCACTCCGCGCTTCCTCTATACCGCAATCGCTGTTATCGGAACAACAATTACTGCGTGGGGGCAATTTTTCATCAACTCCTATGTAAAAGACAAGCACCTCACTATAGAACAGCTCAAATATAGTAGGTTAGAAGTATATCTTGGGGCAATTGTCACTGATACCCTCACCTTCTTCCTCATGGTGGCAGTTGCCGCTACAATTTTTGCCAATAAACTCACCATTACGAACGCTGCGGGAGCAGCGCTTGCCATTACTCCGTTTGCCGGACAGTTTGCCGGATTACTGTTTGGTATCGGATTGTTGTTTGCTGGTCTTTTGGGATGCGTCATCGTAGCCCTTACGACAGCGTACGCTTTTTCGGAATTTTTTGGTTACTCAGGAAGCTTGGATGAACATTTTCGACAAAGCCGTCTTTTTTATACAACGCTTCTTGTCCAACTAGTCATTGGCACTATCGTGGCGCTCATGCCCAACATATCGTTATTTAAAATTACCCTTGCCGCCAACTTTGTAAACGGTGCTATTTTACCTATTATCTTCTTTTTTCTGTATCAATTTGCCAATAATGAAGCGATCATGGGTGCACACGTCAATAACAAGGCGCAGAACTGGATGCTAGCGATATCATCGGTTATCATCATTACTTCCGTCATCGTAGGCATTGTAGGGCAACTGATGGGCTGGTAAATACCAGAGGTTTCACCATTGACGTTTATGAAATACTGATACCCGCCTTCCATTTTCATTTCTTTCTTCCCTAAGCTCTAGAAAAAAATTAAGCAAAGCAGTAATACGAGGACCCCGCACCTTCCCATCTCTAACATCAGCATCATAGCGATCAAAGCAACCCGATAACCCCAAAGGAAAATCGCATGGGCGCTTTCTATCACATCTGCCTAATGACCGCAAAACGCGACATGGTCTCGCTGCACGTGATTCAGGTTTTACATTCATACGTATTATTACTTAAAAATACTTCGTCTGAGCGACCGGTCAGAGGCAATGGCGCGGCGAAGATCGTCATCTCTCTTTTGTGTCCACTCGCCAGGATGTTCTTTAAGATACGTGGCAATTTCTGCTCTGGTAGTCATTCTCCGAGGATCATCCAAACCAAATACCAGATCAACAAGGTCGGTGAGTCTCCAATCATCAGACGCGACGCAATCAGCAAGCCTTCGTATCAATCTCCCTTTTGTAACGGGGTCTCTCGCATCGACCAGAGCAACCATAGCCTGGCGCATGGATTCTTCATGTTCGTGTTTCGACATAGGCGTCTATGATGTCGAAACATCTTAACAATATGCCCTTTACGCGACATAGGCAATACAGCGGGGATATGTAGGGAAATTATGTGAATTGTGTTACAAAAAAATAACGCAAGGTGGCCCACTAATGGGATAGAACGCACCTTGCGTTAGGAAAGGAACGGAGATTAATCATCTGTGGCGAGTGTGGGGGCGACCTGTTTTTTTGACGAGATATATCGCCACGCGAGACCACCGGTCGCGGTTATCGGCAATAGTGCCCAATCAACAAGCTCGTTGATATTCCCCAAGCCTTGACCTAACCAAACAAATAATGGTTGTGTCACCCGTTGAAATAAATGGATACGACTATATATAAACACTATCGCAATAGTGCCCATAGAAACTGCAAACTTATACATATCTCCCAAATGGTAATGCCATATCTCTGCGACAACCAACTCAATACCAATTTGAAGAATAAGTACATACGCAGCCTGCGTTAAACGCGGCTCTATGGTGATGAGCTTGATAAATATCGTTGCGGCAAAACGCATCAATAAAATACCGATACCGACTCCCAAAAACACTGCCCAAATATTGGGACAAATCGCCACTGCTGTCACGACATTGTCTAATGAAAAAATAAGATCCATGATCTCGATGGACAGCACCGTTGCCCAAAATCCACTGTGTTGTTGCTTATGGATAATGGCGGCTTCACCAGGTTGATCTGCGTGCGATAAGTGCTTCATACCCAACTTGATAAGGTACGCCGCGCCTATCAATTTAATCACCACATTTTCGGTGATAAATGTAGCGACAAAAAGCATCGCGCCGCGACCAATATACGCCCCCAATAAACCAACTTTAAGTGCCGCAGCAGGTTGCAACCCAAGCTTGTCAAAACCTTTCCGCGCCCATGACAACCAAGTTGGCAGTGGGATGGGCTCATGAGGGAGTTTGGCAGCCATCGCGCCAATAATGGCAGCATTGTCGATGGAAAGAATGCCTTCCATGAAGGCTAACATGATGATGACACGAACATACTCAATAGTGTTTAGTTCCATTAGTGCCTCCTCGTGAAGATTAGTTGAAGAAAAACCGAAGCGAAAAACGTGAGTATTCACGACTTTCGTTCCGGTTTTTCCTCTTTGATCAACAAAGGGGCACAAAACACTTCCGTTCCTTGTTAAAGAGCGTATCGTCCGCGAGAAACCGCCAGCAATAATGGCAGGCTCACGAAACGACACAAAAAATAAAAAAACACCGGAGGCAAGATATGACTTATCTCATTCCGGTGCTCTATCCTACTGAGCTATATGAATAACAAACCCACCGCATCTGGTGGGAGGACTAGCGCATTATAAGAAGCAAACGGAAAAACTTCAGTGAAGTGACTTACAAATGCTGATTAATTTACATCCGCTCTACTGTGGCAATACCAAGAAGCGAAAGACCGTTTTTCAGCACCTGGGCTGCTGCAGTCGTGAGTGCGAGCCGTTGTGGTGAATTGAGGATAGGGTGCTTTTGGTAAAGCAAGTTAAATAACGCTGCAAGCTTAAATAGATAACTACAAAGCACACTGGGAGAAAGTGTGCGCGCAGCATCACTGACAACCTCCGGATAAAAACTAATAAAACGGGCAAGTGACCGCTCCTCAGCGTTCAAAGGTTCATTTCCGATGTGTACTTTTTCATTACCAGCTTTTCTCAACACACTTTTGCTCCTCGCGTACGTATAGAGAAGGTATGGCCCAGAATCACCATCAAACGAAACGGATTCTTTCAGGTCAAATGCAATTTCCTGATCAGTGCTTACCCGCAAAAAAGCGTATTTCACTGCGGCAATCGCGCCCTTTTCTGCGATATCTTCCTGATCTTCTTCTGTATAGTTTGACTTACTTTGTTTTAGTATTTCGAATACTGATTTCTTTGCTTCATCGAGCAACCACTCGCCAAGCACCACTTGACCAGTGCGAGAACTCATTTTCCCATGTTTTAGCTTCACCCATCCATATACTTTGTGATACTCTTTGCCTTTCGTATCAGGAAACATCATAGCGAGGGCCGCAAACAACACTTGAAAATATCCTACTTGCTCCGGACCTACGACATGGACGATGAGATCAGGATGATATTCATCAAACTGCACCCTACCCAACCCAATTTCTTTTCCCTCATAGGTTGCATTATCTTCTTTGGTGACAAAAACGCGGTTATGGAGACCATATTTTTCTCCCGGAAAAATGATAGCGCCGTCACTTTTCTCAAAAATTCCCTTGGTAACGCCCTCTGCGACATATTTTTTCCCTAATTCATAAAATTCACTCTCAAAATAAAACCGATCATAATGCGTGTTTACCCGCTGATAAATACCTTCAAAATACTCCAAGCTCCACGCACGAGTTTCCTGATAAAGTGGATAAATTGCCGGATCTTTGGCATATATTTGTTTGTTTATCGCTCCTGTTGCTGCCTTTACCTCTTCATCAGCCTCATACCGCGTACTTCCTGCAGCATACGCTTTGCCCAAAAACTCTACCCGCTCGTGTATTTCCTTACCCCGCACAGATCCCGGATCACACTCTGCAAGGTTCGTCATTGCCCACAAACATTTGGCAATATGCATACCAACATCACCTTGATAATTAACTCTGATGACTTCATGTCCGGTGGCCTCAAGCATACGAACAATGCTTTCTCCTGTCGTGATATTCCGTAAATGCCCTATATGAAACGCTTTGTGCGTATTTGGATGAGCAAATTCGACCATGATACGCTTCGCGGTGCTTACTGCTTCCCCCACGTGTATATCCACCGGAGTATGGCTTGTTCCATAGCGCTCACCATCTTTTAGCACTTGAGAGACGCGACTGCTTAAACTAGCTTCAGTCAAAAACACGTTAAGAAACCCCGGAGCGACTACTTCAACCTTATCTATATCCTGTAATACGGACTTCTGTGCATCTAACCATGCATATTTTTGATCTTCTTTGATTATATTCTGATCTGGTGACCTGTGCCTACTTCTCAAAATCGCCTCATCAAGCATGTTCTTAACCTGTAGTGCAATCTCCATCGGTGCTTTTTTCAATGGTTTTGCCAACTTCATGGCAACATTTGACGAGTAGTCCCCATGACGAGGATCTTCAATCGCGCCCACATCTGGCACGACATCAGACACCCCCATATCCTCAAGAACTACCTGCAGTAATGTTTGCAAATGATGCTTCATATACAACAACTCTCTGTATCTTACGTTACTTCATTCATTTTTTCAAAATATCCCAATTCACCCGATTATCTACAACCCGCTACCACACGCATAAGGTGACTCACTCTTTTACTATCCACCGGGTTATCCGTCACCCCGTCAATCTTGGCGTACGTTCCCACGATAGCAAAATCTACCAACGGAAAAAGAGCCTTCGCGGTATCTGGAGAAAAGCCACTCCCTATCCCAACGGGAATATCTATTACTGAGCGAACTTGTAAAAACACATCTCTATATGGCGCGACTCCAGTCGCTTTGGTAATAACGACTCCTGCCGCACCTTCCTCCTTCGCCTCTTTTGCTGATTGCTCAATGGTTTTTTTCGCATCAATCATACGGTAATGTTTTGGATGAATACCACATAACACTGGAAGTGCTTCTTGCCCATAATAACGAGCAACTCTTTTCATATGCACCCTATCGACTTCGACAACGAATGGGTGTGATTTTGCTAGTACATTGTATGTAAAATCAGATACTACTCTATCAACGAATGTGTCTAATTGTATAAACGATGCGCTACATACTGAAGCAATAGCGTAGGCCGTCTGATAATCGTTGTTTAATACATTGATCCCAAAGGGCACATGAACATCACCTGAAATGGCAACAATAACGCGCCTCAAAGATGCAGCTCTCCGTCTCGATATTCGCGGACGGACTGCTTCTTCTTGCCAGTTTTCTATAATCAGCCCGTCTATACCACCTTGCTGCCACATTTGGATATCATGCTTCGCTTTGGCTATCACATATTCCTCACTGATAAATCCACGCTGTCCATCTAACTTCTGAAGATGCACCATACCGATAATCGGCTTTTTTCCGGGAAATAGTGATAAAAATGATCCCTGTTTCATAGTTATGGCAATAAATTTTCTGGCCACGCCGCTAAAAACTCATCTCCTTTGCTCCATGTTGGGGTATGCGTAGGCAACACCCCAGTCCACTCACTTGTTTGTTTTGCCATCTCTGACAACGCATGCACGTGCTCAAGACTTTTTATCACCTCTTCATGAGAGATACCATCTTTGTAACGATGAGCGGCCTCTGCAACCCCTTCCAAAGCTGCCTGACCCCAAGCAACAGACAGCGGATCGGATTTCTCCAATACAAGGGTACGAGTACTTCCATCGATATTGAATGCGACCGGACGGCGGTATCCTTGTGGAAAAACACACTCCATGGAGTCGTTTAATACTTCACCAAATTCTAAAGGCAACGATGCATCATGAAGAACATCATTAAGAAATCCCTTGATATACGGATTATGCGAATACCAAAATAGAGGCACCAATGGCGTATGAGAAACATGCGACTCCTTTAAAGCACGGATTACCGTTCCCCATGCACCGGAATCTACCAATGCTATCGGCTTCCCATTGTCTTTGATACCATTTTTTTGCAAATATTCTAAAACAAAACCATTTGCGTGTGCATTTTCGGGTGCTATTTCATCTTCTATACCCAACAAAGGTCTATTGAGATACGTTCCCACAGGATAATAAACACTGCTTCCATCCCATAAGACATGCGCAGCGGTATAAAACGGCCATGCGTCACGAAGCGCGAAATGCACTGGCCCTTCAGCGACTTGTTTTTTCGCCAACTCGCGCTCTACCCACCCCAAAAAACCCACGATAAGTGGACCATATACTTCTCTTCCTAGCTTACGGTGCACCCCCTTCCCCTTCTCTACAAACTGCTCATATGAGTGATACTCCGGCCCAATATGATTGACCAGTGACCCGATGTATTCTTGAGCAAGCGAAGGGGTAAGTTCGCGGGCAAACTGATTTGTCATTTGTTGCACCTCAGTACGCACGCGGTATGTTTCCTTATCTTTTTGATCCCATAGGACGTGATATTCTTTATTCATAATCCTCCTTATCGCTCACTAACCAACAAAAATCCCCTTGGATCTCTCCCGGTAAAGACCGAGAGAAGTCCAAGGGGACGTATATAGCGTGGTGCCACCCCAGGTTTAGAAAAGCTTGTTTTATGAAAAACAAAAAATCCCCGTATAGCCTTGACGGAAGATCACTTTTCCCTCAACTTATAAGTTTCCTACTTGTTGTCCCGTATAGCGAGACGCCTTTCTTCAGAAACGGACTCCGGTGCTCGACACCATCATCGCCTATTCAATTGTGCGAATACTTTACTACAGGCTTCATCCGCTGTCAAGAGAGGAAAAAGATGTATGCAAATACCAAATAAAACACCCTGAACGATTCCCTCAGTCGGCAAGCGGCATAATAACTCTCAGTCGCGCTCGAGGCGGGATATTTACCACAGGAACAGGATTTTCTTGGCCGCGCGGCATTTCAGGATCACGTGCCCAAACATTACCAACCTGGTCATCTTGATAGATTGATGCTATGCGCATTTTACCTAAAGCATCCAATGTAAATCTCCCTCGGGGTGTGATACGAACCACTTGGCAATCATGCATGTCTACCTGCGTTTCATTATCCGACTTGAGGGCGACATGGACATCGCCATAAACTGACATGGAAACACCATGTTCAAAATCAATTCTTGGCATAACGATCCCCTTTCATCTCAGATAATGCCCTATAATACACCTTAGGTTCATTTTTTACAAAATTTCAGCTACTCACCCTTTATTGAATAAACCACCCCTTACCATCACTCATTATTTCTATATTTCCTTTCTCGTCTGTTCTTAGCAATTTAACCTGCTCGTCTGCTAACAATGTTTGTATTTCCGCTGATGGATGACCATATGTATTGTTGTTACTGACTGAAACGATTGCGAGACTGGGTTTAAGCCATCCAATAAATGCTTTATCCATGCCAAACTTACTCCCATGGTGTGGCACTTTTAGCAATTCAACTGTGTTGTCTGCTAATTGCTTGACTCCATGTGTCGCGGAGAGAGACAGTGACACGTCTCCAGGAAACAGTGCATCAAAACTCCCGTAGCGCAACCAAAAGACCACCGACCCTTCGTTGACACTCTCGGTACTATGACCAAGCACCTGTGCGCCTGGGCCACTCATGGCGGCAATCTGTTCTGCAGACGGCCACACAACACTGACTGTTGCCCTCCCAATACTGATGCGCTCTCCTGACATAACCATCTTTTCCTGTACTTGATGATTATGAATATAAGCCAGTAATGATCGATAATCTTCGTTATCCTGACTCACCGCACTACGTACAAAATATCCCACCTTATAACGCTTCACGACCGACAGTAATCCTTGTATATGATCGTACTCAGCGTGCGTTAAAAGCACCACATCAATCGATCTGTCCCAGAACGGCATGTATTTTCCAAGACAACTAAGTACCTTATCGTTTGGTCCTCCGTCCACTAACATATCGCTTCCATCAGCGAAACGAATATATGTTGCATCTCCCTGTCCGACATCGCAAACGATGATATGTAGTTTTCCATCCGGTAAAGACACGAGAAAATGAAACAATAAAATAAGGCCTGTAACAAATCCGCAAATAAAATATCCAGTACGCAACGAAAACATATTAATAAATTATTAGCCTCAATGAATGAACAGTTATTGAGTGCATTTATAAAATTATTTAATAATGCGTGAATTATTTGTATACCTATAACACTATGTTTT
>DJCU01000021.1 GCA_002430725.1 Candidatus Gottesmanbacteria bacterium UBA5942 | reverse complement strand
AGATGTGTATAAGAGACAGTTATATATACTATCCAACCCACCCAGCTTATTCCAAACTGATCTACGGTACGCGGCGCTTCCACCAGATACCCATGCGGTATCTTCTTTATCAACGTCTCCCTTTTTATGGATAAAGTATCCCTTTTCCCACCGTGCTATACCACGCCCTCGGAGAACTATTCCACCCGCTTCATGACTTTTTTCTAGACACCCAACTGCGGCAACGTCAGGGTCACTAAATCTTGTAACGATATATTTCAAAAAATCTTTTTCGGGGCGAACATCGGTATTTAATAACACAACGATGTCGCCAGTGGCACGCTCAACCCCAGCGTTGACGTTACTGGCAAATCCACGTTGTTTTTTTCCGGAAACGATTACCACTTCAGGAAAATTCTCTTGAATGAGCGACAGAGAGTTGTCGGTAGATGCGTCATCAGCAACTATAATTTGACTGTCAAGTGCGGCTGCCAATACTGCCGGTAAATTTTTCTTGAGTAAATGGCCACCATTCCAATTTGGTATAACGATGCTCACTGTTAATTCGGTTTTCATAGGATATATGCTTTGCGCTAACGATATGTCAGTATAATATCATGATTTCCTGAAGGCACTGCCACCCCCATAAACAAGTAATTTACAGGGACTATTGTCATAGCAGCGCCACGTATCTCAGCCTTCCATCTTTTATCATATCTATTAAGTATGACAAGTAACCGTTTGTTTTCAGCATTCACACGCACTGTCATAACATTCGGGGCATAGGAAATTATTTCCGCAGACTCATCACCGGTAAGTACCGTATTTAAAATATTTACTGAACCGTCATGTATGCCACGATAGGAAACATGAGATGCAAACAGTGAAGCAAGTGTTTCTTTCTCGGGCTTCACTTCTACGTAGTCAGCTAAATATACTCGCGGTAACTCGCGCGTATATTCATAGACAAATGTCTCTCCTTCTTTCATCACCTCACGAAGAAAAGGACGCTTTACCTCTCCTAACGCTAGTACATATCGCACATTCATGTACGGCAACACTGAGGAATCAATGTTGTGTGCTGTATATATCCGGTTGAAACCAGATGGAGTATTGGTGTCCGCATTACCACGTTCACTTGCTGCCAATAACTCTTCGTATCGTTTCGGAGCTAACGGATCGTACCCTTCGATGGTTTCGATGCCATAGTAGGCGCTTACATTTGGTGGGAGTATACGATCGTCTAAACTCATCACACGAAATGGTTTTGGTTGTTTTTGAAGAAATGTTATTACCTGAGTTTCAGGAAAAAAGTATTTCTCAGAGGTAAATGGGGTAAATTTCCATCCAAATCGAAAAAGATCGGCAACTATGACCACAAGTAGTGCTCCCACCCACAACGATTTATACAATTTTTGATGAAGAACCCTATAAACACCCATCCCACCTATGCACGCAAGGAATAATATTGTTGGAATAATTAAGTTTCTTTTTGCTATTTCCAAATTTGCCAGCACTTCGGAAGAAGTGATAATAAACCGTCCACCCAGCACAATTATCCAGAGTGTGGCAACAATAACACCAACCACAATGCTGCTCATTTTTATCAATATTTTTTCGCCCTTTATCCATCTATCAAGAGAGTACGCTGCAAGTATTGCTAACGAAAAATCAACTAACACCATAAGACGGGTGGGTTGCATAACCGATAGCACAGGCGTGTGCACAACATATATGAACTTACTTAAAGGATTTGGAAGCATACACAGCAGGCTAATACCCGCAACATACGCGAAAAATCGAGGTAACCCGGGTGTAGCCATACCACTCAGTGCAAAGATGAGCGGAATAACACCGATATATCCTATAAATTCACCATAATTCCATACTCCCCAGTAATTAAGTGTGGCAGGATTACCAAAAAAATCAGGCGCAATAAACTGCACAAGGTGCTGCCAAGGTAAAAACCATCCAACTGTTTTCCACGATTCTGCTGCGGCAATTCTTCCAGTGTCATAAATAAATCTTAGAAGTGGTACCCATTGTGGCGCGCTTACAACTACAGATATAACCCCAGATAGTATTAGCCAACGCAGAGGCAATGCATGTTTTGTAATGCTATATTTCCACACGACATATCCAATTGCGGTCGCATACACATAAAGTGCCACTTGTATATGTCCTGCAAGTAGTGTCATCACTGTCGCTGTTGATAACAAAGCAGTCCATAACAAATAATGTCGGATCGATTTTTTGGCGTGATACAGCTCGTCTACAGAAAGCAACAACAATGGCAACCACATGGAAACATGTACTATTGTCCCCCAAGTGAGCCATGACACTCCAAATCCGCTAAACGCCCACACAACCGCGCCTACAATCGCAGCTGCATCACTCACATGTTGTTTTTTGACAAATAAATAGAAAAAAATACCAGACAATAACGGCTGAAGCACGATAAGGATAGTCCAGGAAACAGGAAAACTAAACACTAAAAACAATAGATTAAATGGGTAAAATGGTGCTGCTTGTATATTTGCATCGAGCGGCACTCCTGCAAACGAATAAGGATTAAGCGAAGGCACATCTCCAGCTAACCATGCATCGATAACCACTTTGCGCCATGGGATTTGCTGGCGAATTGGATCAGTAATAAGAAAATTTTTAAACGGTACACCACGCGGATATTCCGCAGCGTACAAATCTCTCCATGGATGGTACAACCCCACCAAAGTATCGGAAGGAACTGGTAGCTGCCGATATATAACTGTCTTATAAAAAAACCCGAGCACTAAAGCAATAAACAGCACCACAACTCCCCAAGTGCGTATACTTTTCTTACCGGTAGTATTTGCCGTCATTATTTTTCTCTTAACGTTTTACTTGCCACCCCGCAATAAGCGCATCAAATCCTCGAGCAAACTGCACCTCACCAAAATCTTCTGATCGAGTGAGTGCGCTTTTCGAAAGCAAAGAATAAGCTTTATTATCCTCAATAAGCGCTGCTGTTTTTTTTATTAGCTCATCTTGGGTGCGCCACACCATACCATTTACATTGTCTGTCACTATTTCCAGCTGACCCCCCGCAGCATACACAACAGGTACAACCCCCGCACTCATAGCCTCTGCAGTTGTTATGCCGAAATGTTCCATTTGCGTTGGATTATCAGTTCCAAAACCTGCAGCGTGCCAGTAAAACTTACTTGTATGATAAAGCTTGATAAGCTCTTCATTGGTGATGTTGGGCATAAGCCGCACCGGAGTACCCGCGACCATCTTTGTAAGCTTATCAAAATACAACTGATCCGATGGGATAAGCCCACCTGCGAGTACAAGCTCCCATCCATCAAAAACTCCCTTTGCGTGTCCTTTTATAAACGCTTCAATAAGCACCTCTTGTTTTTTTGCTTGAAAATGACCGGTAAACCTTCCTACTGACAATATTTGTTTCTTCCTTTCACCCCCCTTGTTATTTGGTTTTCCTACCCGCTGTACCGGTGGATAAATAACTACTGCATGTTCACCCACCTGGGGGTCAAGCTCGTTTTTGGTAAATTGTGAATTGCATACTACCGCGTCAAACCGCTTCAGTTTCCATGGGTCAACAAGCAGTGAGGGGAAAGGTACCTGAAAGTGCAATATATTGTGTCTGGCTAAACTCGCAGGAATACTGCCATCACTTAGGAAAAAAATAAGATCATATTTTCGTGACTCCCATAGTTTTACAAATATATTTGCGTTTTTGAAAATATTTGGGGTGACCCGCACGCTGGTAAGGTCAATGCCAAACCGTTTTTCCGAAAGACCGATGATATTGGGATCATCCCAAAACAACGAGACTTCGTGGCGTGTTGACCAATGGCTAGCAAGGGTAAGCGTGTAACGCTCTCCGCCACCCAACCCGTCATAATATGGATTATAAAATCCTATTTTCATATTTGTTTTTTCACAAAAAGAAAACTGACTATTCCAAGTGTAGCAATTCCAGAAATTAGAAGCCCCATATTCACGCTTTTAGGCGCATACCACATACGAATTGTATGTGTGCCTTTTGGAACTGCCACCGCCCTAAAATCATAATGTGCACGATATATTTTGGATGGTTTACCATCTATCGCCGCCTGCCACCCATCATCATAAACATCAGAAATGAACAAAAGTTTGGGAACGGAAGTTGAAACACTCGTCACAATTTCAGTCGGTCTATATGAAGAAATAGTCGCAACCCCATCTCCCGCCTCAGGCTCAAACTCAGGTTTTTCTTCTAAAATGATCGTCTCGCGAGGATTTATGGCTTCTGAAAATAACGTATCCAATATCCTCTGCTTGTCAGTTTCCACAGTATATGAACTTGCCAACAATGCCTTGGGGTAACTGTGCGTATTTTCTATAATTTCGAAATGTTCATCCTCCCATACTCGGTTGTACTGAGGATAATCCCAAAATGGATATGCCCAAGGAAGCCTTCCATCGCTTTTTTTATGTGCATAGTATTTTACCCCCAATAACTGCAGTATAGCTTCGGTATATACGCCATGCTTTTCCATATTTACCACTGACCTACCTACCTCTTGAGTTTTCCCGTTTCCGGCTGCGGAAATAAGCTCACCATACCGCTGCTGGTACACCGCGTCGTACCCTTCGATAAGTGGTATTCCAAATGCAGAACCAACTTCATTACCAATATTGCCAAATACTCTAAAACGCCCGCCATCAACAAGTGATTGTAGCTTGGTAATAACCGGAATTTGAGGGTACACTAAGTCCGCAGAGTCAAACGGCATCCATTTAGAGGCAAACCGGTAGGAATCAACTATGGTCGCTGCCACCAACAAGCAAAGCAACGCAATCCTGTATCTTTTGGGCACAATGCTTCCAAGCACCATCACCCCCGCGGTTATACCCCAAAACAATGTGGGGAGCACTGTATTTCGCACAGCAACAGTAAGGTGCTCTGGAGACAATGGTTTTATAAAAATAAGCACTCCCCAGATGACTGCCACAATTATGAAGCTGATTACAGCAAATCGAATGATCTTTTTTCGCTCACGAGCTTCCCACACCCTCCTCAGCACATCCAAGCCAATGCCCGAAAGCACAGCGAGCGAAAAACTACACAACACGATAATCCTTGACGCGGCACTAGTCGAAAGAACAGGAATTTTTAGCGCAAACACCAGGTCGATAAGCGGCGTCTGAAATGCTAAAAATAATGGAAGTACTGTCATCATCACAAAAAAATTTCTCAATGTGTGGTGTTTCGCGTAGCTCATCGCAAAGAGCGCAAGAAATAACGGCGCGACACCAATAAAACTCGCCCACTCTGCATAATGCCCAAACCAATCGTTTCGGGTCACAGGGTTACCATAAAAATCAGGAGAAAATATCGTCACTACATATTGCCAAGGGATAACCTCCCCCTTGAGAAACAGACTACTCCGTACCGCAAGCGTATATGCCTTAAAAGCAGGGAATATTTGTGGTGATGCCAACAACACTCCGACAATTACTAATAACGCAGCAACCCATACTCTTCGTTTATGGGAAACGGTAAAGAATAAATACGCAAGATACATAATGACATATAACAAAACATACAAACTCATCTGAAAATGACCAGATAAGAACGATGCTCCCACTGCGGTACTTGCGACCACCATTCCCCATTTTTTTCCCTCATTGATGTAAGTATGTAAACCAAAAAGAATGAGCGGCAATACAAGCACTGCATACGACAATGTTCCATACGCCATCCATACCACTAGAAAGCCACAAAACATAAACGCGATAGACCCCACCACACTTCCCTCACGACTTATCCCAATAGATCGCATATAAAGCAACATAAATAACCCGGCCAAAAGCGGCTGTAACAAAATCATCAAGCTCCATGCGTGCACTTCCGGCAATAGAAAAAACAATGAATTAACGGGTGAAAAAATTGCGCTTTGATAATTACCAACATGACTCGTACCCGAAAAACTATAAGGATTCCACAAGGGCATCACACCGTTTTTCCAGCCATTAACAGTCACACGTTTCCAAGGATAGATTTGTGTGATCACATCCGGCATTGCATTATTTTTTACCGGCATACCGTTTGCAGCACTCCAAGGGGCAAAAAAAGATACCAGATATGTGGAGGGAAACGGCACCTTACCCTTCACAAAATACGGGGCACCAAAGATAAACCACGCGACCGCTATGACAAGAGCCGGCCACCATCGAACTATACTGTTTTTCATTAATTTTTTTTGTGCTGCATTTCCCATAATTTCGCGTACGTTATGAACATACTAAATCCCTGATATATGCTTTCTATCCATCCCACCGTCCCCACACGCCAACCACCTTGAACCACAAAAGAATTCCAGAAACCTGTACCCATGACGCGTAAAAGTCGCCACCAACTTATCTGGGGATGATCGGATACTAATCGTAGTCGTGCCTCTATCTCACTCCACTCATTTGTTTTCTCAACCATTTCCACAAGCGTTCTATGCGTATTATGAATGAGTAATCCGTCAATGCGACCAACACTCCCGAGTATCTGGGGTGTTTCATGTAATGCCCCATGCCAACCGTTAAACTTTTCCGCTCTAAACAGCCTGAGCATCCATTCGCTTTTTGGCCATCTACGTCCGAGATAATAATTTTCTCGAAGTATTTCAAATCCGGACGCATCTCCCGCTTTCCACATGCCAATTGTTTTCTTAATATTTTCAGCGAGTAATGTACTCACCTTTTCATCTGCATCTATATAGAGAATCCACTCCCCATGCGCAAGCTTAGCAGCTTTGTTTCGAAGTTCGGCAAAATCATCTGAGCGAAGCGTTTTTACCTCTGCACCCCGACTTTTGGCGATATCGGACGTTTTATCAGTTGAACCGTTGTCCAACACAAGTCGCTCGGACGCAAACTGTACAGCATCAAGACAATCGCCTACGCGCGCTTCTTCATTTTTGGCAATAACGATGACACTAAGCGATATTTTTTTTGGGCTCATACTGTCTCCCCATCCTCCCCTTAAAAAAATCAGCAACTGCTTGCTTTTTTTCAGGATTTTTTCCGCTGAGAAAGCGAACAGCCTCACGAATAAGTGCTACTTTTGTGCGAATTGGCGCGAAGCGGAGGCCAACTCGCAGTCTGTTCCTTGTTATATAGTAATCATGCAGTGGATTGCCCGCACCACCGGATGAGCCGGCATTGACATGCCACACTACTGAACGGGGATAATACATAAGTAAAAAACCTGCAGACCGTGCACGCAAACAATAATCCAAATCTTCCAGATACAAATAGTATGCATCATCAAGAACGCCAATTTTTTCAATGACACTTCTTCGTATCATCATAGAACAACCGGTAATAAATACCGTTTGTTCCTCAGCGTCATACTGTCCGCTGTCTACTTCATCCACACCGCGATGGCTAGCATACATGTTATCCCAATCAACTATACCTCCTGCGTACCAAAAAACCTTCCCCTTTTGAGACACAGAATATCTTTTTTTGTGATACTCATGCCCGGCTGCAAAAAATATTTTTGATCCCGCAATTCCTACTGCAGGATTATCAAAAGCGCTCACAATAGACAATGCGTCCTTATCTACCATAGTGTCGTTATTTAACAACCATACATAATCAGCACCTTGTAACATCGCATATTTGATGCCAGCATTATTGCCACCCGTAAAGCCTAAATTGGTATCAAATGCTAATATTTTCACCTCGGGAAATTCCTCTGCAATGCGTGATACTGACTTATCCGTTGATCCGTTGTCTACAACGATTGTCTCTAACACAACATTATTGACCTGCATACTTCGGATCGATTGGAGACACCGGAGTGTATCATCAAGGCCATTCCAATTCACAATAACGAGGGCTACTTTTTTCATGATGAGCTAATCACCTTCCGAAGCAGACGATACCACAATCGCACAATCGGATTTTTTTCTTCTTTTATCTTGGTCGTGTATACCCAGTATCCCAATTCGCCGCCTGATTTATGTAATTCATCAAACATCTGTGGTGGATGCACATCCACCTCACGAAATTTTTCTCGCTCCCAGAGTTTCACAAAAATAATAAAAGAGTAAAACCCTTGTAGCATCGCCAACACGAGACCATGAAGTCCATCCTTATACCCACTCTGAGCAAAATATAATTTGAGAAAATCAGACACTGGGAAACGAATAGCATCTCTCCAGTGAACCCGATATCCCGCTGCCACATATTTATTTACTTCGCTGTCGGTATACACCCGTTGCATTTTATCCAAAAACTGAGCGAGGGTATCATAGTTATAGTGCACATAAGGATTTTTCATTACCCGAGTAGCTCCTTCTACTTCTATATATTCATGCACATGTTTTTCAGAATACTTACCACTCCCTTTTTTAAACAACCGAAGTTGCTGATCTGGCCACCAAATACCATGCTGTATAAAGCGTCCGAAAATAATATTTTTCCGCGGTATCCAATACCCAGACACATCTTGCGCTTTCATCGCTTCTTTTATTTCACGAGCTAATTCACTTGTTACTTCTTCGTCATCATCAAGGCAAAGTATCCAATCACCTGAAGCCTTGGTAAAACCGTAGTTTTTGTTGACGTTAAGCATGAGATTGTTTGGTCGCGTGTACACTTTCGCACCAAACTTTTTGGCGATAGCAACTGTCTCATCAAGAGACTCGTTGTCGATAACAATAATTTCATCTGCCATCGATTTTACGGACGCAAGTGTTCTTTCTAAACTTGCGGCTCTGTTATATGTACTTATGACAATGCTTAATTTCATGCTGCACTCCTTCTTATCGTTCCAATAAATGCTTTTATCCGACTCGCTTCAATTACATAAAGCATACTCCCATATAGTATAACCCCCAATACACCTGATACAAAAAGCCATACGTACGTATGAGGCACCACGCGTAAAATCAACGCGTAAGCGCCTCCCTGTACAAAAGCCGCGATCACTGGGCCTCTCACATTTGCGATGAACGAAAAATCGGTAATCGCTTTGGTCACCCGTATAACAAAATAAATAGACGTTGATACAATAAGCAGTGACAAAGCAACACCATTAAACCCAAATAAACTGATAAACAACACCGTAAAAAACCACGTGCTCACTGTCCATGCGATCATAAATTTAAGTGTCGTTCGTATTTTTCCTACTGCATTTAACGCATTCATGAGTGGCGTGGATAAGGCAGCAAATGCAGATGAAAAGACAAAAAGATAAAACGATATTAGTGCGGGCTCCCACTTTCCATATTTTGGAATAAGCTCAACCATGGGATGCACAAAAAAGAGTAACCCTGCGGATATCGGGAGAATTGCCATCGATAACCCAAACAACGTCTTATCTATAGCCTTTTGAAGTAATTTTTTGTCATGTTGTAATCGTGAATAAGTGGGAAAGGTGACTCTGATTACAGAGTCCATAATAAGTCGAAGCGGTACTTCCGCCCATTTTTTCGCCCATCCGATATATCCCACCTCGGCAAATGGAAGCACCCTCCCCAAAAAGACAGTAAGCAAATCGTCTTTAAGAAGCGCAAGAAATGAGTTGAGTTGAAACGGTAAGCCAAACCGCATGAGCCTTGTCGCGCTTTGTTTACTTATAGTCAAAACAGGTAACCATGGCTCAATGATATACATAGCAATAAGTCCCAATAATCCGCGCACCATTACCGCCCAAGTGAAACTTGTTATGCCGTATCCTTGCCAGGCAAGATACACTGCTACACCATAAAATCCGATAGTTTCGACAATGTGAGGGATAACAAGCCTATCAAACGCTAAACGCCTCTCAAGAAGCACTGAAGGAATAGTTTTAAGTGATGAAAAGAAAAATGATACAGCAAGTGCTCGAAATAGCCAGACACCTGCTTCATCGAGCCGATAAAATATAGTTATCGGGCCAGAAAGCAGAAGTGAGATAGTCACCAACGTAATGACTAATGCCTGCTGGATGACAAATGTTGTTCCTAAGTCGTCCCGCGTTACATCATCTTTTTTCTGTACCAAGGCAGCAGCCAATCCTATATCGGAAAAATATGCCAAAAAAGAAATGATAGCCGATACGACATAAAAGACGCCAAATGTTTCCGGAGACAAAAAAAGAGTTAATAAAAATGTCGCACCGAAAGCAACAATCTGCAATAAAAATGTTCGCGCGGTTAGTGCAACGACACCGACCACAGAACGCCGTTTAATGAGCTCAATATCAATTTCTGCCATACCGTAGCTTTCTCCATGGTCTCCCCAAAAATAATCGAAGCAACCCTTTAAGATCTCCGATAGCTGTTTTCATAACCCGAACCGTAGAGCCCGGATTATCAATCCATGTCACCGGCTCTTCATAAATTCGATATCCACTTTTTTCACCAACAATAAGAAGTTCGCTGTCAAAAAACCATTCATTGTCCTTTATATGAGGTAACAAATCAGTAATTACTTTTCTGTTTACCGCCTTAAATCCGCACTGTGCATCTGTAAAGCCTACCCAAAAGATCAGTTTAATAAGTGTAATGTATCCTTTTGAGGTCAACGATCGGAGCATACCCCTACCATATACCCTGGCTCCTCTGGTATTTCGGCTACCGATGGCAATATCATAACCCCGTTCAAGTGAGCGAAGAAGCTGAGGAAAGTGACGTAAATCCGTAGATAAATCGATGTCCATGTATGCCAAATAGTCATATTCATCCTTACGCCACACGTGTTTTACTGCTCTTCCTCTCCCTTTTCTCGACAAATGATCAACAGACACAAAGGGATATTTACGACTCAACGCTCGAGCTATTTCGAGTGTTTTATCTGTACTTGCGTTATCTGCTATGGTTATGTGCCACGAAAAATCCTCGAGCTGTTTACGCAAGAAACGAGCAAGTGTCGTGACACTCGCTGAAAGCTCTGCATCCTCGTTATATACGGGTAATACGATATTAACGCTTGGCTTTTCTTTTTCCGTCATAATATATACCCCCTAGTATCACCAATGTTATTGCGGTGATGATATTGGCAAAAATTCTCACTGGTGTATCGGTAAATCGTGCGTCAATAACCGATGTCCCTGCGAGTATCGATAGTACCGGTAAACCATTTTGTATCTCCGGCAGAACATCTCGATTATTCACCGCATATTTCCATCCCGGAAAATACGCAGTGTTAACAACAATCGATGCAGATGCAGTCGTTTCTACAGTCAAACGCATATGTGTCGCGGTGTCCGTGATACTGGTAACCGTAAGACCATCCTGCACTCGTATTGTATCAAAAATAGCCTCTGATTCCTCTGTCGGGCGAACAATTCCTGGCGGCAGATATTCATCGGATATTTTTGAGACACGCCAGCGTAAATCTGAAGCTGTTTCAAACGCCTCACTGTCTTTTTCATAGGTATATTGCGGAAAAAACCATTTCACATTTCCCAACATCAACACAAGCACACATAGTAGAGTAAGCACCGTCTTTATCGCAGGTTTTTTAGCTGTCTCCACACTCAAGCTACCCAAGAGGGATAAGCCAAGAGAAGCCACCGCCAAAAATCTCCATGGGTACTGCAAATACGCAAAACCGGGCACATACGACCAGACTACCTGAGAAATCTCGGTCATAAAAAATACACTAATAATAAAAAGTGCCAAACCCACGCTTCCTATATGCTTTCCTTTCTCACGAATACCCATAAACCATGCGACGACTCCAGTAACCGCCAACAATAGATGTAACTTTCCCAAAACAAATGACATACCATCAAGGCAACCCGGCGCTGATCCTCCAAAACCCCACAACGAACTCCATAACTGTCCGAAACAAACAAAATGATCACGATAATCAGCGGTAGCACTTACCTGGCCAGCTACGCTGGTATATCCCATCTCCACGACAGCAGGAAGCCAAAAAAATGAAGAAATGCCTAACCCCAAGAAAATGAGCGCAAGTTGAAAGAAAGCTATAGACTTATCAAATTGTCGCGTCAACGCACGGTAACCCCAATAAAAAACAACTCCCGCGACACAAAAAAGCACAGTGACGTACCCCAATAACGTATGAGACAAAATCGCGCCACCTAAACCCATAGATCCTATGATTATTCGGATGAATCGCTGACGAGGGTGAGATAGTCCCCAAAAACCATACATAATAAGCGGCCAAAACATGAGTATCCAATACTCACCTACCGCCCCACGAACATATACTTGCGCCGCGTGATATGGCGCAAACATATAAAGGAGTGAGCCGAGTACTGCTGCCTGCCATCCAACAATTGAGACAAGCACCCCATACAAAAAAATAGCCGACAACAGTATTCCCATCGAAAACATTATTTTTGTGGCGAGCAATGCGGGAAGACCGAGAGCGTAAAGTGCGCCTCCTGCATAATAAGGCAATGGTCCGTAAAAATTAAAAATTGGATATCCATACCCATACCCTAAATCAGACACCCAACGCACAGGAAATTGCCCTTCTTTCAGTGACCTACCCATAGCGATAACACGAGATACCTGCGTATCATCGTGCATAGGAAAATATCCATCAGTCCACAACGGACGAACGGCAAACAGACTAAGACATATAACAAAAACTAATGGTAATAATTTCTTCATGTCACACTGCGCCACAGTCGTTTCACAAATATGAAATATCCGATAACACAGAGGATGCTAGCGACATCTGCAAACAAACGTAAAGGGGTTTCGCGAAATATCGCGACTAATGTGTGAGTACCTGCAGGCACCTCAACTCGCATTACTCCGAGTGGGTTCTGATAATTAATCGGCATTAGCTTATTATCCAATGTAATACCCCATCCTGGATAATAAATCTTGTTTATTTGTACGACACTATCCATTTTTGCATCTACATCTACTTTTATATATTCCCCTAAAAATGTACGATGGAGAATTTCTACGTCACCGTCTATAACCTCCAAAGTTTCGACTGGTCTCGACAGCGGAATATCAGTAACCCATAACGGCATATACTCGTTTGCCACATTTGTTGTGGCCTCATTTGTGGTGTAATACCCCTCTGACCGTTCAACAAAACGAATATCTGTAAGCTGGGTTATTGTGCCATGAGAAAAAACAATCAAAAGAATAACTCCGAATAATTTTTGTTGCCATCCACGTACTTTTTCAGATGCGAGTGCCACCACCCAAGGCCCAAAAAGTACTGAAAGCACCAAAAACCGGTATGGAAATTGTACGAGCTTCCCAAGAAGAGGAATACTCCAAAATGGCGCGCTTATTGCAACACTTAATAGTGTGCCGAGTAGGGCAAGAAGCGTCATAACTTTATCCAGCTTGGTAAGCTTCTTAAAAAATCCCAAGATAATTGCCAACGATATAATAACGCCCACCCCCAACAATACCGCGTTTTCTACGTTTATAAAATAATACGAAGGGTTTGACACGATGGTCGTATCAAACCGTACAAAACGTTTTTCAACTAACGCGGGCAACCAAAAAAACATCGACATCCCGACTCCCCACGCAGCACTTATTATCATTGCTAATCTTTGCGGGTGCACAAGGATGAGAACACCGATAGCAAGGCCAGCAATCAGCGCGACTGTATTATGGCTCACGATAAGAAATGCCACTGCAGGCGCCATCAACCACACCAACCCCCTCGTAAGAGAAAAAAGAGCGATTGTTGCAGCAAAAATACCCAACACTTCTCCGACCGATCCTCTCCGATAGAGGTCATAAAGGAGATACGGGGAAAAAACGAAGCTCATCATTCCAAAAATGCTGGGTATTGTCTTGAAACGTGACCGTAGCGCCATAAATGTTGCGAGCGCCCCGCCAGCCACCGATACCCCTAAAATAACTTTAATCGCATCGACAAACGATAGACCAGCGACATGTAAAACTGATCCTATATAAAGAAATCCTGGGTATAAAAAGTTTGCCACAGGATAGCCATAGCTATTATTCAACCTACCCAAAAATCGTACAGGAAACTGCCCGGAAGCTAAGCTTTGATAAAATGCAGACAGGCGTATTACCATCCATTCGCCGTCATCAGCAACAAAAAATCCCTGTCGAAAAAGCGGCCACAACACCAACCCCAATGAGAGCATCAGGATAATACCCGCAATCCACGGAAACGGATGCTTTTTTTTCGTCATGGTAAGGTTGATGGATACGATCCTACCCTAAAAAAGCGGAGCTTCTTGTGATCTGCACGCTTCCCTTTTTCATACTCCCCAATAAGCGTAATTGGCCATTTTTCGGGAATAACCTGCGTTTCATTGAGTACAAAGTACGTGGCGCTCATCGATGCCGACTTCACGATGCTATCAGGTATCGCGACAGGAAGTGGCCAAATACCGGTGATTTTTACGTTCGGGTTATCAACAAGGTACATTTCCAGAGCATACGGCATGAGTCCAAACGTTCCCTCAGTAAACACATGTAACTTTTGTTGTTTTGCCTCGGCTGAGAGGTAGGAAACGACTTCTTTAACTCCCCCTCCAGCAGGCCAATCATCAATAAACTGCCCTCGATCAGCAAGTGGAATGAGTGCCTCTTTCGGGCTCATCATGATAACGCTTGATATATACACACTCGGGACAAACACCAAACTTACCAATAAAAATCTGCGAACTAGCGTGCGGTTACGCTCCCATAAACGAACAAAGGCGTGTGCCGCTATGATAAGGAGCGGCATGGTCATAAATAAAATATATCGGGGATAAAGAATTTTTCCAAAATTTGCCAGTGCCACAAACGGTAAAGCCCAATAAAGATACAACAAGAGGCTTTCGCGAAACTTTGGCCATCTCGCAAATAACGGGACGAATGCCATGATAAATAATGGAAGCGTCATGTATACCCGCAACCAATCAAACAAACCGCGTAAGTTTCCCGCAAAAAATCGAAATGGCTGGTTAAACCACTCAGAAAACGTGAACACAAATACATTGTCTTTTTGCCCAACTAAATGGAAAAATGGAGAAAGTCGAAGCACGCTATAAAACACTTGTGAAAGCACCGCAGCAATAAACACCAAAAGTGCCCATCGCGCCAGACGCTTCATCCAATGCTTTGACTGCCAATCGAATACCAGTAATGTCGCGGGAATACAATAAAGGGTCAAAAATCCAGAACTTTTATTGAGCATCCCAGCTGCGAGAACCATTCCCAATATGAGAGCCAAATCCAAGCGAACATATCGCGCGAGCAATACACCTACATACAGACCCCAAACAAAAAAAGTTGCAGCCAGCGAGTCGTAGAGTGCCATCCGGTCATACCACATACTGAAAGGCAATACGATATATATGAAACTTGAAAGCCACGCTACCCTTTTGTCCTTAAATAATTCGTACGATAATACCCACAAACCTATGAGTGTTCCGGCCCCCGCAATCACAGACGTTAACCTACCGATAAATAGCGGGTCAGCGCCTTCAAATAATTTGAAAAGCCCCATCATAATCCAGGTAAACATCGGCTGTTTCCCATCTGAAAGTGAGATAAATCGCCAGGCCGCATCTCTCGACCCTATCTGAGACCACCGGATATATATCGCTTCATCGGTAAATATAGGTAACCCTGTTAGGTTAGTGAGCCGCAGTGCGGCATAAAGGATAAGAAGAATTCCTAATCCAAACGTAATCCAAAACCACTGTTTAGACAAAAATCGCATACCTACACCAATTATATCCTACTCATGGCATAACAGTGAAGCCAAAACACTCAGAACAAAGATACGGTATGCTACACTTGTTTTAGTTATGCAAACTGGGATGCATCACGCGATACATAGGCACGCACACAAAAATAAGCAAAAAGCGACACTATTACGGCTTTTGGATAAATCGGCATATCTCATGGGAGCAATCACAGTGGCTGTTAATATCCCACAGCTATTCACCATCTGGACTTCTCCCGATGTAGCTGGGGTGTCGCTCGTTTCGTGGACGGGCTTTTTCCTCGGCTCCTGCTTTTGGCTAAGCTATGGACTGCTTCATAGAGAAAAACCAATCATTACCGTTAATGGGGCGCTTATTGTGGTTCAAGGACTTATTGTCATTGGCATTATCAAGCACGGTTCGTTTTAGTCGGTATCAAAGCAGACATCGCTCCTATCCCTACACTACCCCATATCATTCCTGTTTTCCATGCTTGCATAACCTCGGAGTACTCACCAAAATATATAAACGCGGCATAGCTTGCTACGAGCCCTGCAGAAACGACAATCGCCATACGCACTAATTTTTCTTTTTCAGCATTGAGCGCCACAAACGGCAACAACCACACCCAATACCAAGGTAAAAATTCACGCCGCAGCAACACGAGTGATAGTCCAAATGCCAAAGCTCCTAGCATCCATATTCTTCCTTTTTTCAATACATACACAGGGATTAAAAAAATTGTCATAAATTTTGCAGCAATTGAAAGAGATAAATGTACCCACGAACGCAACAAGTCTTTCTTAAGATAAGAAGCGACAGATAACATGGCAAATGCCACCAGTACTATATCGTTATGACCGCTCACCAGCGATTCAATGAGGATAAGGGGGTTAAGCGAAAACAGAGCAACACCATACACATGATGCTTTGCGTTACCTGCCTCCAATGCTTTACTGAGTGCAAAACTCGCAAGAAGATAAAATCCTGCCACCATAAATTTGGTCGCAAACAGCACGAGTATAAAATATCCAAGTCCCACAAGATACGGAATAAGGCTTAAAAATATCCAAAATGGCGTGTATGCACTGGATAAATGTGTCCAACGCATAAAGTTTGTCCAGGGATCGATGCCGCTAAACTGTAACGGGGTCACTGCATACGGGTTTTGGTGATAAACCAATACAGTTTTTGCAGTGAACAAGTAGTTAAAAAAGTCATACGAAAATGCTGAAGGATATGAAAATACAATAATCACCGCGACTGCAATAATTATTTTTCTGACAAACGATATATCTACAACCCCTCGCTTAATACGACCTAACAATGCTAGATATATGCCATACAGCGAAACAATGATAGCGCCATAAAGCAGGGTCGCAAGCGGACGTTGATAATATCCTATATATTGAAATGCCTTCTGAATACTCTGCCATATACTTGCACGAGAGAGGGTGAGATTTAAATCAACCTGAGTATAACTAAACAATACAAGCGCTATAGAACAAGCGATGAAACCTACCAAGAGAAGATTATTTTTCTCATTACGTATAGTCATGTCATGTATCCTTACTCTTCACTTTGTATTATCGATACTTTCCCTGCCATGCGTTGAGGCGAATACGCAGCATGTCTAACAATCCCTGCCAGGAATCTTTTATGGGGTTCACTCTTCGGGTTTCTACATAGTGCCACTCAACGGGCACTTCTTTTATTTTATATCCTAATTTTTTGGCTAAAAACAATGATTCTATATCAAATCCAGCAGTCACCATTGGACCATTCACTTGATGGTTATGTCCATACAGCTCTAGTTTAGAAAAAATCTGATGGGCTGCAGCCTTCCGAAATCCTTTAAATCCACACTGTGTATCAGTTATTCCCCGAAGACCCAACAATACACTCCTAAGTATCATAAAACCCCTCGCCATCAAAACTCGAGAAATGGGTGCACCCTCTCTTCTTCTGTTACGACTTCCTATCACGACATCGAACCCTCGATCAAACCAGGGAAGAATTTTTTCCAATTGCGAAATAGGTGTTGCCTGATCTAAATCAGTAAATACGACAAGCGATCCTACCGCCTCAGACACCCCTGCTATAACCGTTGCCGCTTTCCCGCGGTGTGGTTCGTGAAGCACGCGAAATCCTTTATTTGCTTTGACAAAATTATCCAATATTCTCGGTGAATTATCCTTCGATCCATCGTCTACTACAATCACTTCCCAAGAGTACGATTGTCGTTCCAAATATCGCGACACTTTATCCAGTGCTCCTAAACGAATGTTTGTCTCTTCGTTATACGAGGGTATAACAATAGAAAGAAATGGTTTGATCATAGTGCGTCTTCTCCCTTGTAATGAACGAGCTTCATAATTTTAACAAATGATACCTGCCACTCGCCAGCGATCTCTGCCCGACCAAACCCTGCTATCTCCCACAATGGATGTCCCAATGGCTTACACTCTGCTGATTCACATATAATGATCAACTGATCCGTCACACTGTTGCGCTCCGGATCAATGTCAGTATTTTCAATTGTAACGGGCGGGTTACCCCAAATCTCAAAAAAATACCGGTAGGCGTGATCCGAATTTCCACCCGTAATAAGTGCGAAATTATATGGCTTCCCCTCCGCTTTTTCATACGCGGCTGCCGAAATCGTCTTTGCCTGCTCAAGCTGATTATTCGGCTCAAATTTAAACGGTCGCCCCTCCCAGTTAAGATACATGAGTCCAAGCACCGCGACAATCGCCACTACTTTACCAAAAACCTTCATGTATGCGCTTTTTATAATAAGCGCCGTCAGCAAAAACGGAAGAGCAAAAAACAATCCGAAATAATATTCATATATTCCTTTTTTATATAACCCAAAAAGAAATAGTGGCACAACAAACCACAAAAGGAAAAGAGTGGCACCTTGACGGAATTGTAGATACCCCTTCTCTTTAAAATACTGCATAAAACGCCTCGGAATAATAAGAAAAGCTCCGAGAAGAACGACTGATGTATAGAGCGCAAATTTTGTGCCGATTGTCCAAAGCATCTGACTCATGGCAGAAACATTGACGTATTGTTCGGGAGGAGGCAAACGAAACACAAGTCGCCCAAATAATCGATACGAAACATCAGCAATATTTTTCCAAAAAGTTTCAAACACTAACCCAGTACCCTCGCCCTCCCGTAGAAAATTATAAATAGATATAGTGTTAGGAAACCCATGCCGCAACTCAAATGCCAAAAATGGCCCGTAGCCTACCACAAATCCGACAATCCCCAGCGCGTAATATGGAAGCCAAGCACGATTTCGTCCGTACAGGAGATACCACAAGCCAACTACGGGAAATAGGAAAAGAAACAGGTAATGAAGCTGTAATCCTATACCCAAACAAATACCTACCCAAAACAATAATCTACGCTCATTTTTAACGATAGATCGCCACATTAACCACATAAGAAGTGTCGAAAAAAATGGAACAAGATTTGGGTTCCATGAAGAGCGAGAATATGCGATAACGACAGGCGAAAGACTATGCAACGCGGCAGCAACTAGCCCCACTCCCACTCCAAACACATCACGTCCTAAGCGATACACCATGTAAATGGTCGCAATGCCAAATAATGCTACCATAACAGCTGCACCAGCTGGATTTAAGCCAGAAACCCACACAAATGGCAGCATGAAATAGTAATAAATCGGACCCAAGAAAAATCCACCCACTGACGCGGTTGGACCCAAAAGCGTAAATTTATGATCCACGATCATTCTTTTGATAACCAGCATATCTCTTCCCTCATCGCCCAAAAACGTCATATATTCTGGAATTCGGTACAATCGTAAGTAAGCACCCAGAAGCAATATAAAAAGCAGTGCTATCGCAGGTATAAAAGGAGTAATGCGTTTGAAAATTGCAGATATCTTGGTCATTATTTATTCTTCCAGATGACTTTCGAATACATCGTGTAGTTCCATATGAGCCCGATGCCGACCCCGAGAAGATAAAACCATCGATACATAGAAACTCCAAACAGCGCAGTACCTAATGCCACAGTACCTGACTGAATGAGGAGTGCTCCGATGCTTGTTGCATTAAACTGCAAAAACTTCGGTATCACCCGAAGTCCTTGGATACGTTTTCCTCTAAATGTCCAATTATTGTTAAAAAAGAAATTAGAGATGATAGCGCACTCAGCTCCGATAGCGCTTCCCATAGCAGGATGAAAACCTCTCCCTACCATAAGCTCTAATATCGTGGTGTTTATAATAAATCCAACGCTCCCTACTACAGCAAACTTCGCAAACGGGCCATGTCGGAGCTGTTTTGCTCTCGCAGTTCCAACATAAATAAAAACGTTACGTATATACTGAAGCGGTGCGATCTTTGATCTACCAAATCTACGATCGGTAAAATGAATTGGCACTTCTCCGATGCGCGCGCCTTCAATAATAGCGTTGTGGAGAAATGCTATCTGATATACATAACCACTATAACGGGAGACTTTTGCCTTCGCTTTTTCAAAATATTCTTTCTTAAACACCCGATATCCCCCCGTCCAATCGTGCACATACGGAAATCCAAGTCCAAAACGTACAATCGCATTACCAACCACACTAAAAATTTTCCGATGTAAACCCCAATTTTCTGGTATAGAACCGCCTCGTATATACCTACTTCCCACAACAAAATCATCTCCTTCGGATATTTTTTTGAAAAATTCCGGTAATCGATCGGGGTCATGTGACAAATCCGCATCCATTTGAGCAATAACATCTGCTTTGAGGGTGTCGATAGCATAGGTCATCCCACGAAGTAATGCTTTGCCCAATCCTTCTTTTTGTCCACTCAAAATTTTGACATTTGGATTGCTTTTCGCAAAATCCTTCACGACATCTTGTGTACCATCAGGAGACGTATCATCCACGACAAGATAGGTGAATGTATAACCTTTTATGAGACGGGTCACGCTCACAAGCTTTGTGAGCATGGCTTTAATGTTTTCCCGCTCGTTATATGTCGGGAGGATTATAACTGCTTTCATATTGGCAGAGCTCACTATACTCGCTCTCTCCAGTAGTTGAGAAGGTCCTCAGCAGTCTTGGTGAAGGGCACCTCAGGCTTCCATCCGGTTTTTTCGACAAACTTTGTGTTGTCTCCAATAAGGATGGGAACATCTGAAGGTCGCATTCTCTTTGGATCTTCCTTAATTTCTACTTTCACTTTACTCATACCCAACATCATCTTCAAGACATCAGAAATCTTTATGGTCGTACCCGTAGCAATGTTATAAACTTCGCCCGGATCACATTTTTCTACGGCCAAAAGATACGCTTTTACCATGTCGCGGACATCGGTATAATCACGTGATGCTTCCAGATTGCCGACATAGATAACCGGCTCCTGTTTGCCTTTTTCAATAAGCGCTATTTGCTTCGCAAACGTAGACTCTGCAAATGTATCTCCGCGCCTCGGGCCTGTATGATTAAATCCACGCGTCCGGATAATGCGCATCTTGTACGATTCATAATATTGATACCCTAAATAATCCATCGCCAGCTTACTGACCGCGTATGGCGAAAGTGGACGCAAAGGATTGGTTTCTTTGATGGGAATTTCGTTTTCGTACACCAATCCGTACTCTTCAGAGGAACAAGCAATTTGGATAACAGGGTCAATCCCTACCTGACGGACTGCTTCAAATACGTTGGCGCTTCCTACGATGTTGACTTCGAGTGTCACAGCCGGTGATCCCCACGATGTCGGCACAAATGATTGCGCTGCAAGATGAAAAATATAATCCGGCTTGATCTTATTGATAGTCGTATACAAACTATGGCTGTCTAGTAAGTCAGCATCTTCGAGATGAAGCTGTGACTTAATCGACTCAATATGATCCATTTTGCTTCGTGAGCGGCTCAAACCATACACTTCAAAACCTTTCGAAAGCAAAAGTTCTGCCATGTGGCTACCGACAAAACCTGCTATTCCTGTGATCAATGCTTTTTTAGCCATATACTTTTGTTACCCGCCGCTCAAGCGCTCTTTAAGCCGAATAAAAAGGCTTAAAGGAAGCTTAGGCGAGCCTCCTCTTTAAAAAAATTATTACATTCTACCAACACCGTAATACATGAACCCTAGCTCCCGCACTTTGGTGGGTTCATAAATATTTCTCCCATCGAATAATACCAAATGTTTCATGCCTTTGGCTAGACGGACAAGGTCAATTTGTCGGAATTCGTTCCACTCCGTAATAATTGCTACGGCATCTGCTCCTTTTGCCGCGTCATACGGATCTGTCGCAAACTCTACTCCCTTTGGGAGTTTATCTTGTGCTTTTTTCATGGCTATCGGATCAAATGCGACAATTTCAGCACCTTTATCCATAAGCGATGAAATAATATCCAAAGACGGTGCCTCTCGCATGTCATCGGTATCTGGTTTAAACGCGAGCCCCAATATGGCGATACGTTTTCCTTTCAGTGAACCAAAATGCGATACGATTTTCTTCACAAAATTTTCTCTCGCCTCCATGTTTATATCATGTACTGCGCGAAGCAGAGTGAAATCATATTTATATTCATGCGCTATCGCAATCAGCGCTTTCACATCTTTCGGGAAGCAACTCCCGCCATACCCAACCCCTGGATAGAGAAAGCTTCTCCCTATCCGGTTATCAAGACCAACACCTTCAAGTACGCGTTCCACATCTGCGCCCACTTTCTCTGCCAAAAACGAAATAGCGTTCGCAAATGATATCTTGGTGGCTAACATTGAATTTGATGCGTATTTGATAAGCTCTGCTGTTTCTACGTTACAAAGCACCTTTTTACCGTCTATAGGTTTGTGCAATTCAACTAATATATCTCTTGCTCTATCAGAATTTGTGCCAATCACTACGCGATCTGGATGTAAGGTATCTGATAATCCTGTACCTTCACGCAAAAACTCTGGTGCAGATGCAATCGCAAATGAAGAACCTGCCGGATGTACACGCTCAATAATCGCTGCAACTTTTTTGCCTGTTCCGGGCGGCACTGTGCTTTTGGTCACAACCACCTTATATCCTACCAATGATTTCCCGATTTCTTCAGCAGCTGCAAACACCTGACTCAAGTCTGCCTCACCGTTTTCCTTTGATGGCGTCCCAACTGCAATAAATACTACTTCTGACGCGACAACCGCTTCTTTGTAATCAAGGGTAAACTTCAGCCTCCCTGCGGCAAGGTTTCGCTTCAGTAATTCCTCTAATCCGGGTTCATAAATAAGTGGATCGCCCTTTTTGAGACGCTCTATCTTTTCTTTTGTACGTCCGACAACCCATACAGTATTACCTAAATCAGCAAAAACAGCGGCTGTCACAAGACCAACATATCCATGGCCAATAAAAGAAATAGTCATAATCTTGTTAGTATACGAAAAAAATGAGTAGCTGTACAGAATATGGATGATTGAGTGCTACTCCATGAGATATTATGCAGACACTTCCTGTTTTTTTACTTCCGCCACACCATCCCTAAACCCTCTCATGACAACTCCCAGCGACTGAATTTTATCATTGGTAAGCACCGCGTATTGCGGCACTGGAGCGCGTCCAGAAAAATATGCAGCAAATGATGTCTCTTTCACTAAATCCTCGCGCTGACCAAAGATATGTGCAACCGTACGCGCGGCATCAAATGGCGAAATAGCCTGACTTCCAACCACGTGATAAATGCCATTCGCATGAGCGGAAATAAGCGCATCAATGCTTCGTGCAATATCATCAACAAACGTAGGGACGAATAACTGATCAGTTGGAGCTACAATTTCCTGTCCGTTTGTTAGTCTCTCTAGCATCTTGTGTACAAAATCGGTCTTCCCGACTGGATTTGCACGATATGGATTAGAAATACGTATGACCAATCCACGCTCACCCATAGCAAGCACCCGCTTCGCTCCCTCTGACTTGGTGATGGCATACCATCCCTGTGGATTTGGAATATCGTCTTCGTTATATAATCTTTTAGTACCATCAAATGCATAGTCAGTATCCACATACAACAATCGCTTATCTGTAGCCAAGCACGCATCGATGATATTCTGTGTCGCTTCTACATTTACTTTCCAGGCAATACTCTCTTTATTGAGCGAACGATCTTTCTCTGCCTGCTGCACATTCGTGTACGCTGCCAAATGCAATACCCAGGGGGACTCAAACTCACCCTGAATTCGGGCGAGAATTCCTTCTCGATCGGTAATATCCACACCATTTTCTAAGCTGTAATTCGTGAACGTGTATTTTGGGGAAAGAAGTTCAACGATCCGAGAGCCCACTAAGCCTGAAAGTCCTGTTCCTAATAGTTTCATACAGCATTTTTGTACTGTTTCTCATAGTACGTTTTATACGCCCCGCTTTTTACCCGCTTCCACCAATTTTCATTTTCCTGATACCAATGAACTGTTTGGGTAAGCCACGTATTAAAATCATTCTTGGGTTTCCATCCAAGCTCTCGATTGATCTTGGACCAATCTACAGCATATCTCCGATCATGTCCCGGTCTATCAGTCACATATTCTATGCTGGACTCATCTTTATTCATAATCTTGAGTATCAACTTTATAATATCCAAATTATTAATGTCCTCAGTCACTCCCCCGACACAATACGTTTCGCCCACTTTGCCATTTTGCAGCACTCTCTCTATCGCTTCGCAATGATCATCCACATACAACCAATCGCGGACATATTTCCCATCACCATATATCGGCACTTTTTTTCCTTCCAAAATATTTGTGATGGCAAGAGGAATAAGTTTTTCAGGAAATTGGTATGGTCCATAATTGTTGGAGCAATTCGTAATAGTAATCGGTAATCCAAACGTATGATAATACGCACGCACCAAATGATCTGACCCTGCTTTACTTGCTGAATAGGGGCTTCGAGGGTCGTACGGTGTTGCCTCGTTAAATTTACTCTTGGTTTTTAAAGAAAGCGCGCCAAACACTTCATCGGTAGATACGTGGTGAAACCGTTTTACTTTCGCTTTAAGCGCTGCGTCGAGCAACACCTGCGTTCCGACAACATTGGTCATAACAAACGGAGCTGCTTCAAGTATTGATCGATCCACATGGCTTTCGGCAGCAAAATGCACCACGGTATCAACGCCTTGCATGGCAGAAGTTACTTCGTTTACCGCACAGATATCTCCTTGAATAAATCTATATTTGGGGTTTTTATCGACAGTCGCAAGGTTTTCAAGATTGCCAGCATACGTCAGCTTATCGAAATTGACAATTTCATCATCAGGATGGTTTTTGAGCCAATAGATGATAAAGTTAGCACCGATAAACCCGGCTCCACCGGTTACGAGTATACGCATTAGAGTTTCCCCTGTTTAACAAACTCCGCTACCTGTACATTGGCCTGCAATAATTCATCGTGAGATGTACCGGCATCTACCCACCAGTCGATAAGCTCACAAAGGAGCGATTTTTCCGCGAGATACATATTGTTTAAATCGGTAACTTCTAGCTGACCTCGAGCCGAGGGGATAAGCTTACGCACGAAATCGAACGCCCGATTGTCGTATACATAAATACCCGTCTGCGCAATATCGCTTTTTGGTTTCTCTGGTTTTTCTTCTATACTTATCACTTTGCCCCCCGCATCCATTTCGATCACCCCATATTGCTGGGCAAGTGTTTCGCGATGGACGCCAAAAACCATTGCGCCCTTTTTATCCTTTGCAATCGTATCCTCAAATCGCTTGATTGAGGCGGTGAGGTCAAAGTTAAAAATGTTGTCTCCTAAAATTACCAAAATGGGCTCTTTCTGAGCAAACTCTTCTGCCAGCTTCAGTCCATCTGCAATACCCCCCGTTGGATTTTGCTGAATAGCATAATAAAGCCTGAGGCCAAATTCTTCTCCTGAAAGCAATAAATTAGCAAAGTCGCCAACGTGACCGCCGCTCGTGATAAGTAACACTTCCTTCATGCCCACCCGCTTCATCATTTCCAACGGATAATAAATCATCGGCTTGTTATAAACCGGCAAAAGATGTTTATTGGTTACTGCGGTCAGGGGACGGAGTCTCGTTGCTAATCCTCCGGCAAGAATGACACCTTTCATAATTTGTTACTCCTTTCAGGTTAAAGCGCCAAAGTCGTTAACAATACAATGGCTATCAAACCCACGAGCACATATTCTATCACAACCTTACGATGCAGATCGCCTTTCAGGCTGTGATGGATAATTCCCCAAGCAACATACGCCATGGTGGTCACAGTGCCAATGGCAAGTTGTAGCGATGTGTTTCCTTTCGCAAACCAAAACGTAAAAATACCTCCTAAAAGGATGGTAAAAAGCACTATTGTGTGCAAAAGCTCACCTTTTTTCATATAAGACTCCCTCGTGAAAGCATGAGGCCACTCACAATAATCGTACCTAAAAATAAAATATGTGCCATGTTATGTCCAGTAAGCCGCACAACGCGATGTTTATTTACGACAAATGCGTCAACTGCCAACAGTCCTATAAGTACTCCCACGACAATGACAGTCATTGTGTTCGTTAATCCCGGTATGTTTACCTTGGGCGAAGCAATAACCTGCTCAAATGCAGTATTAGATATAAATGACGGCAACAACCCAATCGCTGGCTGCTTTACTGGCTCATCATTCGCGGCTGCAGGCTCAGCAGGGACAACAGTCACAGGCTCTTCTGTAACGACTTCTGATGCAACTGGCGCGGGTGCAGCAGCCTCTGCTTTTGGAATTTGTGCAACAGGAGCTGCATTCGTTGCGCCGAACATCTGCACAACAAGGGTGGTTTCTTCACCATTGAGGACACCGTTTACTATCGCAAATCCAACATCTCTATATCCCCCTTTAACGATATTTGCTTTGTGGGTAGGCGAATTCATCCATGCATCCACAACGCCATCGCTTGTTTGAAAATTTTTTGCTAAATTCTCTCCGGCCAATGTGTAACGGTAACCAGAAGCTATTATAAAATCCCATGGAGTTTTCCCTTGAGGACTGTTGTGTGCCCAATAATTATTTGCAAACATGTCAGACGCTTTTGCTGCTGCAGCCACCGACAATGTGTTGTCGAGCCGAAGCGGAGACAATCCTGCAGCTTCACGCTGGGCATTCGTTGCTGCCAGCAACTGATCAACTCTGATATCAATTGCATACCCTAATACATCAGGCGCTTTTCCATGGAAGTATCGAATACCGAGGTTAAATACGCAGAGTAACAACACGTACGCAAATAACGCATCATGATGAAGTGCCTTTGCGCGATGATTGTTTCCCTCGTGAGGAACTAGCCAATGATAGAGGATGCGAAAGAAACGCATATATATCTATACTCCATCATAAGCCACTACTACTGCAAGGGGTATATCAAAAAAATTGGTTACTCTTCGCCCAATATGATGATAATCTGGGTTTCACTCTGATCATCACTTTTCCCTGCAGACACTGACCCTTTCCATGTACCTTTTGATACTCCGTAGTTGGTCATTTCATTTGCTGCAAATGTTGACTCCAATGTCCAACCATTTTTAGGAAGCTCAGTTTTATAAAAACTGACGACCTTATCCGCAGCATCAAGGGTAGACATGGTTAACCAGTACCCATTATTCTCCCCCGCCTGAGCTCCAGAAAGTGAACTCGTTACTTTCGCTCCTTTATACAATGGGAAATCCTTTGGAAAATCTTCTGGCACTGAGTTAGATCCTATATCAACAGTTGCGCCTGTTTTACTATCGGTAAATGTCATCTTTCCTTTTTCCAAATCCTCTATGTTGGTTTTTACGCCAGTTTTACTCTCTATGGCTTTTTCAACGAGATCTTGCCCAATATTTTTGGCAAAAAACTTCATGACGAGCGTTCCCCCAATACCCAAAAGCACTAATAGCGCTAAACATCCGACTCCAACAAATACCAATGGGTTTGTTGATTTCTTTGACGGTGTGTTTTCTGCTTTTTTTGTTGCCATAGATAGCTCCTTCATCCCACCAAAAATAAAAGCGGCGGGAAATAACTGCTATATATAGTGGTATCACGAATAAATTGGGGTCGCAAGAGCTTTTTTCCCGTTTATAGGAACATCAAGAAGCGTTCCTAACGCATTTGCCACAGCCACGCCAACCCGAAGCCCAGTAAATGATCCAGGGCCAACTTCTACCGTAACTTCTGTAATCTCAGAAATCCTAACGTGATGCTCAGCACAAAGCTCCTCGATAAGTATCAATACCTCCTGCGCTTTGGTGTTTTCATGCTTTACTTCGCGTTGAAATACAACGCCATCTTTATTAAGTATCACCCGCACCTCCTGCGTTTTTGATGTATCGATATGTACTGCTATGCGCTGGGTACTCATCGGAGATCCTCCTGTCTCATTTTCACCGCCCCTTCACGAAGTATGCGCAAGGGTTTCGTGGTAGTGTCTACGACAGTTGATGCCAACCCAGTTTTACACTCCCCGGGCACTACGTAGTCCACAAGCGCCAATAGCTCAGGATCCAAATCAGTAAACGTATATGGCGTAAGAGACCCGTGAAAATTTGCAGACGGACCCAAAATCGGCACCCCTACGCCTGCTATAAGTGATAGCGCCACCTCATGATCAGGCATACGAAGACCCACCGTATCAGTGCCCCCACGGATAGGGGAGTAAAACAACGATTGCTTGGCAAACGCGACTATTGTCAGTGCACCCGGCCAATATGTTTTCATTAAATGTCGCACAATATCACTCGGATGATCAAGATAGGAGAGTGCCATATCAACTGACGACACCAATACAGGTGTTGCCTGCGTCACCGGTCTCTTTCGTAACGCAAAAAGACGGTCAACGCTTTTAGAATTATCAATGCGACACCCTATACCAAATGCTGTATCGGTGGGATAAATAACTACCCCACCGTTTTTCAGTACTTCGATAGCTTTTGTAAGCGATTTATCCATGCGATACCCTCAATGAATGGTGACCGTTATCAAGACTTTCAAAATATATATCTACCCTTTTTTCTGGAAGTAATGTACCCATGCGCTCCGGCCACTCGACAATAACGATTGCATGAGGATCAGCGATCATATCCTGAAACCCAATCGCCACGACATCATCTTCATGGCTTATACGATACAAATCTAAATGATAAACATCTCGAGATTGATCGGAAATTCGATAATGTCGCACAATAATAAAAGTGGGGGAGAGTAATCGCTCTTTCATTCCTAGGCCCTTTGCCACCCCTTGTACAAATGTCGTCTTACCACTTCCCAATTCTCCCCATAAACAAATAATATGGGGACGCGTAGCATTCTCCCCTACTAATAAGGAATGTCCAAATTTTTCGCCAAGTTTCTTAGTTTCTTCGGCGCTTTTGGTAATAGTTGTGATAGGTAATACCATGTAAGTCCCGCTCCAACGCCATCAATTATAACATCGCGCAAATGCCCCTGCCTGCTTGGTACAAATTGTTGATGCAACTCATCACTCATCGCATACACAAGTGTCATAATGAATGCCCACACATACACGTCACGCCCCATCATTCCAGCGCCTCCTCGGTACAGCGCTCTCGTAGTCAATGTAAACAATATCGCGTATTCAATAATATGAAGCGTTTTAAAAAATACAAAATTAAGAAAATATTCAGGTGAAACAGTGACGCTATGCCGACTGGATAACAAAAAAATGACAATCATCCATGCGACAACCGGCAACCAATACATCGCAATTATTTTCCCGGATGACGTATATGTTTTTCTACGATTGCTTTCCATATTTCTACCTTCTTCATTGCTAATCCAAATGAGAGTAGTCCCATCCCCACACTCATAACGAGAAGAGCAAATAATACTAATCGTGGTTTTGTATCTGCAATTTTTCCGCTTTCAGTCGTTTCAACATCCTCACGATGAACTTCTGCTTCTCCTGTGGCTATCTGCTCTACTCCCAGTATAGCAGAGGCATACCGTATTGTTGGCGCAGGAGTTGGCGCATTCGTGCGATAAATACTCGGACGCATTGTTGGCACAGGCGTTGGGGTATTTGTCGGCTGTTGTGTTGGCGCTGGGGTATAGGTTGGAGTTATTGTTGGCGAGGGTATAGGAGTGGGTATATGGAGTATTACTTTGTGAAGCTCAACTTCCTGTGAAGTCGAATAGGTTTTACACGAACTTGTATACCTATGTGCTTTTATCACATACGTACCCGCTTCTATTTTCTGATCTTCCCCAATTTTTATATATAAGGTAGCGCTCGTTGAGCTTACATCGGGCACACTATAATAATTTGCACAATCAGACGTGCCGAGTGTCAATACTTTTGTCCATTCATCACGATCATTTTTAAGATACCCAACGTAACTATCACTCCCTTCTTTTTGGAACGCTACCCGAAAATACGATGCACTTGGTAAACCGGAAAAATTCAGTGTTACTTGTATCTCCTGCTCTCTAGAATCAATGGATACAGGACTCACCGATGCCACTTGAAAAGTAAATGCGGCAAGCGCTCGAAAGTGAAATACAGCGATAAAAACCAGGACGAACCCACACAACAACAGGAAACGCAGGCAGGGCATTTGGGTTCACAGTATACCAATGGAAGTAACAGTTTTCAGTAAGATTTATTGCACATGAAGATAAAAACTAATAGTGCCACTACCGTGGTCTATATATTTAATTTTGATAATACTCGAGCCGCATGATTGACTTGAGGAGTAAAGTTCTCCATCTGAAGGCGCTCGAATAACATCTCCACCAGTTGAAACCATATCAAATCCGGTATGTATGCCTCCTGAATAACTATACCGCCATGACCACGGTGTTTTTCCAAAGTGCTGTGTCATGCGTATGGTATCTGAAAGCGGCCAACTCCAACTCCCACTTCCCAATGTCCAATCGCCACCCGCCTGATCATCCCGTATTGTTTTATTCGAAAGATATCCTGATGGATCAACCCATGAACCACCTTGTCGTACTTCAAAATGAAGATGCGCGCCAGTAGAGCAAGCAGGATATCCGGTATTACCCACAAGCGCTATAGGGTCACCTTTTTTTACTGGACCAACCTTTACCGCGTCTACCAACGCTCGCTCCAATGCCTGTTTTTCTGCCAAAGCTTGCGCGAGCAACCGCTGATACACTGCCTCACTATTTCTTGTCTGATCGAGAAGCGCCTGCTTTTGTTTTTTCTGATTTGCGAGGTCTACAGTGTGTTTCTCGAGTTGTTTACGGAGCGCTTCCTGCTCGAGGCGCTTTTCTTCTCGCACATCACGCCGCTCATTATAATTCGTTTGCGTAAGCTGCAACTGTTTATATAGTTGCGTATCCTCTTCCTGTACTTGCACCAAATATTTAGCGCGGGTTAGCAAATCTGAAAAATTCTGACTAAATAACAACCAGCCAAATTGTGAAGATGAGCTTCGTTTATACGACTGCGGTATCCTATGCAGCACTAATTCCAAGCGTTTTGTTTTGAGCTCTTCAAGCCGACCAATTTCACCAGTTAACTCCACTATCTCGTTTTCCAAGACTTCTACTTTTCGCTCCGTATCCTGCATCTGTAAGGTTGTCAGCTTAATTTGCGAATCCAACAATGTAATCTGTTTCGAGAGAGTGTTTTGCTCAGACTGAAGCCCTGTAATTTTGTCTTTTAATTTTTGAATTTCCGAATCTTTCTCTTCGACAGTAGCAGCAAACACCCGTACGGTGACGAGCAACAAAAGCAACGCGGTGGCAGCTATCCGAAGAAATATTCTCATGCGCAAAAACGAGTTATTTTAAGTATCTTCTTAGCGCGATGGAGCTTCCTATTGCTCCTAATATAAATCCAACCAGTAGGTTTGCCGCGATAAATACGGCAATGGAAATAAGAAAAACGGGTGACGTAAGACTACCCAATAGCATCCCAAATGGCGGTATAGAACCCAAAAATGAAAAGAGATATGGGCGAAGCCACGCGATAAGCGCGCCGAGGATTACCGATGCTAATCCTGCTCCTACCAAACCGTATACACCACCCTCCAATACGAAGGGTGCCCGTATCGCCCATGGTGAAGCGCCAACCAACATCAGTATTTCAATTTCCTCTCGTTTCAAAGCAATTTTCATTGCAATCACTGTACCGATAATAAGAAGTGAATCGATAACCAAAAGCAGCGCGAGCGTTCCCCCCACCAGTCGAATGGCATTTGTCCACGAAAGCAAAGAATCAACGACATCACGCTGGTATACTACCTCATCTACTCCTTCAGTGCCCTCTATCGCAGTCACGAGTTCGGATAAGTACTGTGGATCTGTAGCGGATACTTCAAGTGATGCTGGTAAAATATCCGCAGTCACCATCTCGAGAAGCAATGGGTCGTTTTGATTTTGCTGTCGATATATAGTCAGTGCCTCTTCTTTGGACACATATTGGGTAGATGCAACTTTCCCGGTGCTTTCCAACTTCGCTTTCAGATTATCGGCTTCTAGCTGTCCCGCCTTGGGCGTCAAAAATACCGTAATTTGTGGTTTTCCTTCAAAGTAGCCCAACACCATCACTGATGTCATGGTGGCGAGAAAAAATACACCACCCACAAGAAATGTCAAAAACATGGTGAGTGTTGCCGCCATCGCTTGATACGGACTTCTGCGTATATGGGTTTTGACATCTCTAGTGATTGGCATCGTGTTTTCCCCCTTTGGTAACAGCTTTCTTTTCGTGTTTTTCCAAATGATAGTGCCCACGAGCCTCATCCCGTACGACACCGCCACCTTTGATTGTTAGTGTCCTTTTTTTCATTTTGTTGACGATATCCGCGTTGTGACTCGCCACAATAACAGTCGTCCCAAGGTCGTTTACCTCTTTGAGTATGTCCATAATACCCCATGCGGTGTCAGGATCTAGATTGCCTGTAGGTTCATCTGCAAGAAGTATTTTCGGGCCACCGACTATAGCGCGAGCGATACTCGTGCGCTGCATTTCACCCGCAGACAACTGCATAGGGAACAAATTTCTCTTGTCGGGCAACCCGACGAGGTCAAGAACGTTCATCACCCCTTTTTCGATATCTCGCTCCGGTTTTCCCAAAATCTCTAGCACCATGGCAATGTTTTCATATACGGTACGATCAAGGAGTAATTTAAAATCCTGAAACACTATGCCGACTTTTCTCCGAAGTATATGAATATTGGAAGGAGTAAATTTGGAAATATCAGCGTTTTCTATGGTGATCACACCGCTCGAGGGTAATAAATCGCGTATGAGAAGTCGCAAAAATGTCGTTTTACCGCTTCCGGAAGGGCCGATCAGAAACACAAACTCTCCTGCCGGTATTTCTACGGTTACATCGATAAGCCCAGGGATGTTCCCGGGATAATATTTGGAGACGTTGGAAAAGTAAATCATTCAAGTTCGATTCTGCCAACATCCATGAGCCATGAAACTTTTTTGGCAGCTAGTGTTTGACCACATACTTTTGCTTTTAAGCCGACATATTGATCCATATCGATAATTGAAGATATCAAATATGCAGTTTGACTTGGTCCTCCATCTCGCACAAGTTTATGAGTTCCCTCGCCTTCAACCCCGTCTTTTTCGATAGTACCACTCGCGCAATCTTTAAATGTCGAGGCATCCTGCACTCCAATAATTTTATTGGTAGTGATGGGTGTACCCTTGGGAGTGAGCGGACTCGAACCTTTTTGACTCAAAAGATAACCAGTTCCTACCCCTAACAAAAGCAAAATAACATAAACCACGAGCACTACTTTCGCGTCTTTTTTTAATGTTTTCATATCCTGCTGCTGATCTTTCATATCGACTGATCGAAGTACAGATGATGCCGTATGGTGAGGAGTAGTTATTCTCATACTTTCCATTATCTGGTTTCAAGAATATTTTTTCAAGTATGCCAATATGAAGTCTCCTAAGTCACCATCAAGCACCTTGTCTGTCGCTGATGTTTCGTATTCTGTACGCAAATCTTTTACCATATGATACGGATGTAATACATACGAACGGATTTGGTTTCCCCATCCAGGTGTTTTGTATTCGCCTCGAAATGCTTTGTCCTGACTCTTGCGCTTTGCTTCTTCGGCCTCCCATAACTTAGCACGAAGCACCTTGAGTGCAAACTCTCTGTTTTGACCCTGATATCGCTGCGCCTGACTCGTGACAATAATACCAGTGGGAGTATGCTTAAGTCGAACCGCTGTAGAAACCTTATTAACATTTTGCCCGCCCTTACCGCCACTTCGATAGAATTCCCATACAAGATCTTCTTCTTTGATATCCACTCCCACTTCATCAACGATAGGCAACACCTCTACCATGGCAAAGGATGTCTGCCGCAGCTTATCTGCGTTAAACGGAGATTGTCGAACCAAACGATGTACTCCAGCCTCCGCTTTCAGAAATCCAAACGCAAATCGACCAGTCACCTCTATGGTGACGCTTTTAATCCCCGCCTCATCACCCGGGGTATAATCCATTTCCTCCATTTTCCAACCCTTTTGCTCTATGTATCGTGTATACATGCGGTAAAGCATACCTGTCCAATCCATGGCTTCTGTTCCCCCTTGTCCTGCATGAAGCGCTAATATCGCATTTCCCTTGTCATACGGACCCGAAAGATACAACGCAAATTCTAATCGGGTGATTTCGCTTCTAAGTTTTTCTTCTTCCCCAAGCTCCAGAAGCAATGAAAATTCTTCACCTTCGGATAATTCCTTTTGCAATGAGGCAAGTTCTTGCATTTTGCGCGCCGCGCCTTCCGGATCTTTCCAAAAATTCTCGTGCATCGTTTCGGCTTCAAGCTCTCGAATGTGCTTACGCATACCATCGAGGTCTAACCGTTCAAGAAGTTCACTCGCACGTTTTTTAAGATCTTCGTCCATATAATAGTTTCTTATTGTAGCACGTATGACGGAGCGTAAAGAATGAAGCCGGACTATTTACTAAAGCATCTTTATACGTGACCAAATAATAGTCCTGTAAGCGGCACGACACCCAACCCTGCGATAAGCAACATAATTTGTCGTACTGACTGATTACCTTTGCGGACAGTGAGTAACTCTGGGATAAGGTCACTTGCTGCAATGTAGAGAAAATTCCCTGCGGCTATTGGGACAAGGTACTGCTCAAGAGTGGCAAACTGTTCTGAAACAAATAATACAAATATTGCCCCCAAAATAGCAGTCGCGGCAGAGGCAAAGTTATACATAAGCGCCTTCTTATTCGACAACCCACCATGAATAAGCACCATAAAATCACTTAGTTCATGAGGTATTTCATGGGCTATTACCGCAAGTGTTGTCGTCACCCCCAGCGGAATGGAAACTAAATATGCACCAGCAATGACTGCGCCATCGACAAAGTTATGTATGCCATCACCAATAAGCGTAAGGTATGCCAATGGCTTTTCATCATGAATATGTCGCCCTTCTACATGATGATGCCAGGCAATCAGTTTCTCTAACGCAAAAAATCCTACAAATCCAGCAAGTACCCACGAAAACGCACTTTCAGGCAACAACTCCACCGCTTCGGGCAACAAATCAAAAAACGTGGCGCCCAACATGACACCCGAAGAAAACGCCAACGCATACATAATAACGGAATTCAACTTCTGACGCTGTATGACGATGAGTGCGGCGCCAATAAGTGACAATAAACTGACAATCACCACCGATGATAAAATATATATCTGTGTCATGATACACACCTCCGGCAAAGCCCAAAAAATTCCAGCGAATGTCTGGTCACTTTTCCACCTGATGTTTTTTCAATCTGCCGCTCGAGCGCCTCTACAGTGCACCCTTCTACGTCAGTGATGGTTTTGCATTTTTCGCAAATAAAATGATGATGTTTTGCTTTGTTGGCGTACTCGTATCGAAGCTTTCCTTCATTAAGCTGTATGGGTTTTGTGATCCCTTTATCTGTAAAGGTGTTCAATATTCGAAACACCGTCACCTCGTTAACAGGAATTTTTTGTTTTTTCAGGTAATCGGTAATCATGGATACATCAACCGGCATATCTGCGTGCTCCAGCATAGCCAATACGCCAAGACGCGCGGGAGTTACACGGAGCTTTGCGTTATGCAGCTCGTCTCTACAATCATGTTTTATAGTTGACTTCATTATCTAAAGTATATGCAAGTTACTTGCATTTGTCAACTCATCCCCTTGGGAAGTTTTTTGACGACTGATACAATGCAAAGAATGCGCATAAAAATAACACGTCTCTTCATTATTTTGTTGAGCCTTTTGTTTATTGCCCCTACAAATGGCGTCTATGCCCAGGATAATCAACTGCTTCAGGATACATACTACAAAGCACAGATCAAACAGGTAATAGAAGAAGGATCAAAAGATGTAAACGGGGTGACTATCCCCTATCAGATTGTGCAGATCAAAATTCTCGATGGAAACCTCCGAGGGAAAGAATTTACTATCGATCACGGCACAATATTTAGTATTGAAAAAGATAAATTTGTAAAACCCGGCCAGGCAGTCGTGATCGTACGGACAACCGGCCCAGACCTTTCACCCATTTTTCAGATTATCGACTCGTATCGCCTACCGACACTTTTCCCATTTCTTATCATTTTTACAGCAGCAGTTATGCTTCTTAGTGGGTGGCGGGGTATCGGATCAATTATTGGGATGATCATAAGTATTATCGTCATTGTCAAATTCATTGTTCCCCAAATTCTTGCCGGCAACGACCCGCTCACCATAAGCATTTTAGGGAGCATGGGAATTATGCTAACGACCATTTATCTCGCACATGGATTTTCTCGACAAACCAGTATCGCGCTTATTTCTACATTTCTTACGCTCCTTTTTACCGGTGGACTGTCTGTATTACTCGTAAAAGCAACGCACTTAACAGGCTTGGGAAGTGAAGACGCCTACTCCCTAAAACTTGGACTAACAGCTATTGTCAATTTCAAAGGGTTACTTCTCGGAGGAATACTCATCGGAGCACTTGGCGTACTCGATGACGTTACTACCGGCCTTACTGCATCTATTTTTGAACTTAAACGGGCAAACGCAAAACTTTCGTTTTTTGAACTTTTCAGCGCAGGTCTTCGGGTAGGGCGAGAACACGTATCATCACTCGTAAACACGCTCGTTCTGGCATACGCTGGCGCCTCACTGCCAATTTTTATTATGCTTATTACCAATCCAAACAATTATCCCCTGTGGTCAATCATAAATAGCGAAACAATGACAGAAGAAATCGTGCGGACACTTTCAGGAAGCTTTGGGCTGATTGTCGCAGTACCTCTGACCACTGCAATTGCCGCGTGGTATCTCACTCGGCGGGAGCACAAATAAGCTGACGAAATTTTTCCTGCTCATCAGGTGATAATTGCTCCACTTGCTTTACGACCACTTCTAATACGTGGGTCGTTACAGCACTTTGTGCCTGAGTAGAAACAGACGTGACCACGTTTTGTACTGCAGAAGACGCAAGAGACGAAACGCTCACTGGTTGAATTGACGTCTCATCGCTTACTCCTAATGTATTTGCTAAATCCTGTCCGGCTTTGGTTTCTAGCACAGCATCATGAACCTTGGTAAGCGGTTCCGGACGCGGATCAGCAGTCACTCTTGGCCACAACAAACTCGTGACAATAATAACTGCCCCCGCTCCCACCGCGGCGCCGATAAACTGCAATACCTGCATATAATTTTTATTATAGTGCCCGACTGCTTATAATGGAACATATGATGACGATACTTGGTGTTGATCCGGGGACTGCTCGCATTGGCTGGGGTGTCATAGAAGATAACGGGGGTAAAATTTCCGCCAAAGCATACGGATGTATCACCACGGATAAAATTGACTCACCCTCTGAGCGTCTCGCACAACTCTATACCGCATTTACAAAGCTCATACAAACCTATAAGCCCAATGAAATTGGTGTAGAAGATTTATTTTTTTCGACAAACGCCAAAACAGCTATCGCTGTTGGACAAGCCCGCGGTGTCATACTCCTTGCATGTGCACAGGCACATATTCCCGTAGCTTCGTATAGCCCCATGACAGTGAAAAAAACCATCTGTGGCAGTGGCGCTGCTGAAAAAACTCAAGTCGGAAAAATGGTCACGCGACTCCTTCGCCTCAAAGAAGTACCCACACCCGATGATACTGCAGACGCGCTTGCTATTGCAGTGACCCACGGATTCTCGTATAAGATAAAGGCTAAGTTATTATGATCGCACAACTTACCGGCACGGTTATCCGCATGCACCACAACCCACTCGTTTTGGATGTGCATGGTGTTGGTTATGCCGTACATGTACCACAGGGCCTTCTTGCCACAACAGCTGTTGGACAACAACTCACTGTGCTTACCTACTTACATGTACGAGAAGATATATTGCAGCTGTTTGGCTTTTCCTCTGAAGAAGAGATGTCACTATTTGAACTTCTCTTGAGCGTATCTGGTGTCGGCCCTAAAACTGCACTCGCGGTGCTTGATCGCGGAGGCAGTGCGATAAAACGGGCAATTATCGCCTCTGACGTTGAATTTTTTATGGCGGTTCCAAGACTTGGCAAGAAAAACGCGCAAAAAATTATTATTGAACTGAAAAGCAAATTAGGAAGTACCTCTGACCTCGATCTTTCTGATGAATCAACTGGCGACACTAAACAAATTATAGACGCACTTATTACCATGGGATTTGATCGCAAAGAAGCGCGCGAGGCAGTCAAAAAGCTTCCAGCAGAAGGAACACTTGAACAAAAAGTAAAGTTTGCCCTCAAAATGCTCGGGTAATGTCATATGAAAAAAAATCCGCTTACTGACAACATCCTGGAAACTACCGTTACTCCAGAAGAACAATCACTTTTAGTATCTCTTCGGGCAGCGACCTGGCCGGAATTTGCCGGGCAAGAAAACGTCAAGCGCACGCTTCATATCGCCATTGCGGCAGCCAAAAAGAGAAAAGAGGCATTAGAACACATCCTATTGTATGGGCCTCCAGGACTAGGTAAAACAACGCTCGCCCATCTCATCGGCAAAGAACTAGACGTAAATGTCCGAGTAACAAGCGGACCTGCCATAGAACGAGCAGGTGATTTAGCCGCCATACTTACCAATTTAGAGCCCAACGATATTCTGTTTATTGATGAGATACATAGGCTCAATAAAGTGGTAGAAGAAACACTCTATCCAGCTATGGAAGACTATGCATTGGACATAGTTCTCGGGAAAGGGCCAGCAGCTCGGACACTACGATTAGACTTACCGCCATTTACTATTATCGGCGCGACTACCAGAGTGGGCCTTCTCTCTTCTCCAATGCGCGATCGCTTTGGGGTTGTTACTAGATTGTCATTTTACGAACCCAAAGAAATCGAAGAAATCCTCGATAGGGCTGCCAAAAAACTCAATGTACAACTTGACCCAATAGCGAGGCGTGAGCTCGCCAAACGGAGTCGTGGCACTCCTCGTATAGCCCTTCGTTTACTCAAAAGAGTACGTGATGTCGCGCAAATCGAAGGTAATGGTGCGATAGACGAACCCATACTGCATCACTCGCTCACGCTATTTGAAGTCGACAGCATGGGACTCGACAATTCGGATCGCAGACTTCTCACACTTCTTATTGAAAAATTCTCAGGAGGTCCAGTCGGCATAGAAACACTCGCAGCAGCATTATCTGAAGATGTCGGCACTGTAGAAGAAGTACTTGAACCATTCCTTATGCAAATAGGGTTTTTGAAACGAACCCCGCGTGGAAGATCGGCAACTCAGGCTGCATTTACCCACTTAGGGGTAACGCCGACCAAAAAACAACAGGAAGAACTCTTCTAAAAGAAAATTAACCAACTTTGCCGCGCATAGAAATGAGTAGAATATCTCGCTTTTTTATGGCATCCTCAAATTGTTCTTGAGTCGCAGCTCTCACTGGCGTGGATGACTCTCCCCAATAACGCAACACACTCCTTCGCACTATACAGTAGCCTCCGAGAACTTCTTCTTCACCAAAAATACCATCTCCCCTCATTTTATTGACCAAGCCCTCGTGGGTAAGCATGACGAGCTTCGTAAGTTCTGTCAGCGGCTTGTGTACGATATAGACAGGCGACTGCCTGACGCTCATCAAAAATTTGTGTTCGCCACCGTCATCAATAAGAGGAATAACTTCCCGAAAATTCATGGAGCGTAGTATACCATACTATAAGATAGTATACATGCGCATGAGGATTACTATTCAGGTTGCAATAACGGACAATTTATATACCGTTAAAGGTTTAGAGACTCGCCCAATCAGTCTGGTTATCAAACAGCTGATCATGGAATTCCCAGAATTTACCCTGATCTTTGGCGCACTCCGCTGCTTCTGCGGTTTTTTGGGCACGCGGGTGGATGCTCAGCAACGGAAAATGCTTGAACACCAACGTCACCTTGTCACCGTAGTCGGCAAGCACTTTTTTCACTGTTGGATGTGCCTTACCGCAGTATGGACATTGAAAGTCTGAAAATTCAATTATTGTTACCGGCGCTCCGGCTTTACCGCCACGTACGCTAGAATTACCCACCGCGACTACTCGTGGTTTCGGATCAAATGCTCCTGATTTATTTGCGTCTTGAAGGTTTTGGGAATAATCAGCAGGGTCTTCAGATCCAGTGCCTGCCAATTCCTTATCAATCACTTCCTTAAAGCTTTCATAAGGAAATGCCCCGCCCAATAATTTTCCGTTAATAAGGAAAGCTGGCGTACCCGTTACTCCTACGCTATTTCCTTCTGCAGTTTCAGCATTTACTATCGAAGCTTTCTCGCCACTCTCCATACATGCTACTAATTTCTTCGAGTCCATTTTTGCTGCCTTTGCAAACGCAGCCATCGCATCTTCAAAAGATTTGTATTTAGACTTTACCACTCCACCTGCAGTAGGTGCTCCCGACTCAAGATATTGCACTTTTGTATAGAGTGAACCTAACATAAATGAAGCGACTACGAGCAAAACAACAAGCGCAATATGTGGCCACGCTGGCCCGGTTTGAGTTTGATTTTCTTTCATATAAAAGCATTGTAAGGAATAGCCTAATGTAACGCAAGATACAAAACTCCAAAAACCTCAAAAAGTATCTTGACAAGAAATTAGCACTCATGGTATAAGAGTGCTAATCCCTTCTTACACAACAAGGAGGCGCGAAAGGAGGTGAAATATTTATGGTAGATTTAGTCCCCCGCTCATTCTGGCGGTTTCCAGCAACACCAAGTCTTTGGGAAGATGAAGAAGACTGGGGAACGCTTACAAACTGGCCAAGCGGTCTTTCTTTATCTGAGGATAATGCCCATGTGTACGTGCAGGTTGCCGTTCCTGGAGTAGACCCCAAAGATATCGAAGTGACATTCGACAAAGGCATCGTCTGGATAAAGGGCGAAGCAAAAGAAGAAGAAAAAGAGAAAAAATACTATCGCAAAGCGGCAAGTGTATTTTCATATCGGGTCGCGGTACCTGGCGATCTTGACACAAACAAAGAACCCGAAGCAGCGGTCAAAAATGGCGTTATGACGGTCACTTTTGCGAAGTCCCCCAAAACCCAACCTAAAAAAATCTCCGTACGCGAAGAAAAATAACCATGCGTACACGTGAGAATTTTCGCGTTACTCAGCCCGCCCAAGCGGGCTGAGTTTTTTGTACGATACCCGATAGAATTAGGCACATATAGCTGCTATAATTCTTTTATGAAAGAGATACTTAAGCGATACTGGAAAATACTCCTCATAATCGTATTGGTGGTTGGCGGATTGATATTTTGGTCAAAAAGTGCAGCCGCCCAAAAAGCGAATGCTGCCATAACCACCGCAAAAGTTACCCAAAGAAATTTCGTAAAAACACTATCCTCCTCTGGCAAAACCCAAGCAGATAAATCAGTAGAGTTGAAATTTCAGACATCCGGCAAGCTTGCATGGGTGGGAGTTAAAGAAGGCGACAATGTAAACGCGTACCAAGCGCTCGCAGGCCTGGATGCACGAGAAGTACAAAAAAATCTTGAAAAGGCACTTCGCGACTACTCCAACGAGCGAAACGACTTTGAAGAAGCCCGTCAAATTACGTATGGCATTAGAAAAACCGATACGGTGAATAATCTACTGCAAGACACTGTCGCACGAATACTTGAAAAAAATCAGTGGGATCTCGATAAGGCAGTATTAGACGTTGAGCTCAAAAGTCTGGCAATTGAATTTGCAACATTAACAACTCCGATTGCCGGCATCGTTACTCATATAGACACGCCTATTGCCGGAGTAAACATTACTCCCGCAACTTCGGTATTTGCTGTCGCAGACCCAAATAGCTTAGTATTTGAGGCAAATGTAGACGAGGTCGATGTTGGGAGCATTAGTGTAGGACAAGTAGCTACCATCAAGCTTGATGCATTTCCCGAAGCGACATTTTCCGGCACTATTTCCCATATATCGTATGTTTCAGAGCAATCAAATGGTGGCGCCACAGTATTTCCGGTCAAAATTGCTTTCTCTGATCCGCAGCAATTACGGATTGGATTAAATGGTGACATCACTATCGAGACAGAACGTCAAGACAATGTACTCACTGTTCCCACTGAAGCACTACGCGAGGAAAAGAATACGACCTACGTATACAAAAAAACGGGTAACACATATCAAAAAGTAACCGTCACCACAGGAGCTAAAAACGAAGATGATGTCATCATTACATCAGGATTGAACGAAAACGACTTGGTGGTCACCAAGGGTTTTACGAGTATCCCAAAATGACAACACTTCTCCGAATTTCCAACGTCTCTAAAGAGTACAAAATGGATGGTGTCGTATTTCAGGCGCTGGATAACGTTTCGCTCTCTATCAAAAAAGGCGAATTTGTCGCTATCATGGGCCCTTCGGGAAGTGGCAAATCAACACTCATGCATATCATTGGCTGCTTAGATAGACCGACAAGCGGCAAAGTATATATAGAAGAACACGACATATTTACCGCAGACGATGCTGAACTTGCAGAAATCAGAAACACCCATATAGGATTTGTCTTTCAACAGTTTAATCTCCTCCGAAAAACCAGCGCTATTTCAAATGTCGAACTTCCACTCGTGTATGCCAAAGTTTCGCCTAAAGAACGAAAGGAGCGAGCTCGCGCTATGCTTATTGAAGTCGGACTATCTGAAAAAATGGGAAACTTTCCTTCTCAACTTTCGGGAGGGCAACAACAACGGGTAGCTATCGCGCGCGCGCTGGTTACTAAGCCCAGCATCATATTAGCAGACGAACCGACAGGCAATCTCGACAGCAAATCAGGACGCGATATTATGACTATATTTCAAAATCTTCATGACAAAGGCAGCACTATCGTACTGGTCACCCACGATGAAGACGTAGCACATCATGCAAAACGAGTTGTCCGTATAGCTGACGGGAAAATAATTTCCGATGGAAAACCATCGAAACGAACATGAACTTTGCTGAATACACTAAACTTGCATTCAACGCGCTCCGCACAAATAAAGTGCGTTCACTCCTTACGATGCTTGGCATCATCATCGGTGTATCATCCGTCATCCTTCTCGTATCCATTGGCACCGGACTGCAAAACTATGTCACTGAACAATTTGCCAGCCTTGGCTCAAATACCATTATGGTTATGGCAGGAGATGTCGATGTAAGCCAAGGGCCAAGAGGAGCGATGATGTCTGCCAGTAAATTCGAGATTTCTGACGCATCAGATCTCGAAAGCGGCAGTGACGCGATCAAACAAGCATCCCCCATGGTACAGGGATTTGGCACATTCTCTTATGACGGCAATACCGTCTCAACTGAGGTCTGGGGACTGTGGGAAAACTACTTTGATTTAGCAAAGTACGAACCGGAATACGGAAGAATTATTACCCAAAATGATGTAGAAAGATCTCGCCGCGTTATCGTGCTCGGTAACAAACCGTCTACCGATCTGTTTGGTGAAGGAGTAAACCCAGTCGGAAAAAAATTAACCCTCAATGATATTCAATTTGAAATAGTAGGTGTCATAAAGTCCAAAGGCGGTGGTGGAGCAATGGGAAGTGCGGATGACTTCACTGCAATACCACTCACTACGGCTATGCGGCAGTTTAATCAAGATAGACCGTTTATGATATTCGTTGAGGCCAACGGCCCAGATGATGTAGCACAAGCCCAGCAAGATGCAGAGCGCATATTAGCAAGACGCCTAAAAGATGATGAATTTACCGTACTTGAATCCACACAACTACTGGAAACAATCACTCAATTTTTAAATGTTATTACCGCAGCCTTGGGTGGTATCGCAGGTATATCACTGTTAGTGGGTGGCATAGGAATTATGAACATCATGCTTGTTTCCGTCACTGAGCGCACTCGAGAAATTGGGCTTCGAAAAGCAGTTGGCGCTACACCGAGGGATATTCTTATGCAATTTTTGATCGAATCAGTTATTCTTTCTCTGTTTGGTGGGGCTATTGGTATAGGTCTCGGAGCACTAGGGGCTCTGGGTATCAATCAATTCGTCACGACCTCGGTGACACTCTGGTCTGTGCTGTTGTCATTTGGATTTTCCGCTGCCATTGGCATTATCTTTGGCGTGGCTCCCGCCATCCGCGCTGCACGACTCGACCCCATTGAAGCTCTCCGGTACGAATAAAATAACAATTCACATTTAACTATTTACTGTTAACTATCAAATGTTAATAGTCGACAGTAACTTATTCACAATTTGTTCCTAATCCGCCGACACACTCTTCACTCGGGGGCGTTCCGCGTTCCGGACACTTCTCAGAATATATACACGCATCATCAGGAACTGCGGCTATCTGCGTTTGTAATGCCGTATCTGACATACTTCCACCAGCTACCACGAGTATACGATCTAAATCTTGGGGCTCGTATGCTTCATTTAATGACTGTAGCTTGCCATTAACATACATCGCTATCGACTTACCGCTAAAATTCATCCCTATTGATCCAAACAGGTCGCTTAACTTCATACCCTTTTTGTGGACATGAAATACAGTTCCAATACCGTCATGAAAATGGACAAACTCATTAAGCTCCTGACCCTCTTTCGACTGATATTTGCTTTCGGAGAAATCGACTGGTGTACCATCTACCAGTACGCGAATATTCGCGTGTATATGATATGCCCCTTCGTCAGATACACTCGGCTGAGGAGCCTTGAGTATTGCCGCTTTTATGAGAGTTTCAAAATCATCAAAACTTGCGGGATTTTGAATTTTCTCATTATTGAGATAAAACGTTGGTGTTGCATTTACCCCTAAGACATTCGCGTCATTTATATCTCTATCGATGCGTTTTTGCACTTCGTCACTTTTCATGTCGCTAGAAAACTTCTCTCCATTAAGTCCCAATTCTTTTGCGTATCCGGCAAATATTTCCGGTGCATTTTTTTCCGCTGACCAATCTGCTTGTGTCTCATACACTTTGTCATACATTTCCCAAAATTTCCCTTGAAGTCCGGCAGCTTCGACCGCTCTCGCTGCGGGCAGCGCATTTGGGTGTGAGGGAAGCGGAAAATTCCGAAATACCAATGTCAGCGACTCTTTATATTTTTCAGTTAATTGCTTCACTACGGTATGATAGGCGCTACACGCGGGACACTGATAATCCCCAAACTCCACAAGCGTCACGGTAGCAGAGGGAGAACCTAACTTATAGCTATCTTCAGCAATAAGTAATTTGGGATCAATCTTGGGCGCATTGGTGGGTCTACTAAATGCAAATACTGCACCCGCAATAATAACGACTGTGGCGAGAATCATCCCCGCAAAAAGTTTGGTTTCACTATTCATATCACACGATTATAATATACACTTACTGTGTTATCCACTAAGAAGTTTAGGCTGCTCGTGGCGGCAAAGGAAAAAATATACTTGTCTGTTTTTTGTACGCTTCGTAATCTGCGCGACCCATATATTTTCGCTCCAGCAAAGGCACTCCTGAAACAAATAAAATAAGTACCGTAATCGTTACGGGCCCGATAATTGTCACCAAACCATTTGGTACTGCAACTGCATAAAGGAAAATACCCCACCACTGCATCACTTCTCCAAAATAATTTGGGTGTCTACTCAAACGCCACAACCCTTGCGTCATAATTTTTCTCTTGTTCACCGGGTTTTCTATAAACCGTTTCAGTTGCCAATCTGAAACTGACTCAAAAATAAATCCGCACAACCATACAAAAAATCCAGTTATGTCCAATAGGCTAAGCGCCTGCTCCGTACGGTAATAATTCATGTAGAGCACCGGAAACACGACAAGATATAGGAGTATCCCCTGCAACATAAAAATTTGAACATACGATCGCAGATAAAACCATCTCCCCCATTCTTTTCTCCACGCGAGATATCGATAATCTTCACCTTTTTTCCGATTACGAACATAAATATGCGAAGCTAAACGTATTCCCCACACAGAAACCAGTACACTTACTGCGAGACCAGCCATTGTAGGGGTAGGCGACCATACGTAAGAAATCCATGATAGCAACACAAAACCCAACCCCCATGCAATGTCTGCTATATCGTTTCTCTTTAGGCGAACCGCCACTAAATACCAACAGGTCATGTAAACAAAAAGTGCAATCGCCAATGAAAGAAAATAATTCATAACCCCAATTTTTTTGCGACAAAAAAGCTCACAACAGACACTGACCCAGATAACACCATCCCCCACAACAGGTCTACTACTGTCACGATCATCGGCCAGTTTTTGAGCGTTGCGAGATTTGTAAGATCATAAGTCGCATAGGTGATAAGACCAAAAAATATGCCGGTCATTAACGCCCTGCTCCACGAATTTTTTTCTAAAGAAGGAGTAAGAACGAAAAATACCAAACCGGCAATAAACAAGAGATAAAAAATAATAGCTGCGGGCCAATTCACTTCTTTGGCCATAAGAAACCCTAAGTGTTTGCTGTAAAAATTCTTGGCCACCAACCCTAGCCAAATCATGTCTATGAGGACAAATACAGATATCGCTATTGCGTATAGTTTTACAAACATACGTACTATCCCGCTTTACTTTTTATGCTGTGGCGCGTTTATAAGCCCACATTTTTTGTATTTCAAGCCAGAACCGCAAGGGCACGGATCATTACGCCCTATTTTAGCATCAGCGGACACTTTTGGAGCTTGTGACACCGCAGAGGATTGCGCGTTTGTCTGCATTCGTTTGGCAGCTTGTGCTATTGGAGATTCCAACTCGCTCATCGATGGAGTATTCACTACTTGTTGTTTTGGCGATTGCCCTGCTTGTTGGTTGGGTGAAAGCTGTACTTGCACTTTAAAAATCCGGTGAGCAATCTCCGTATCAATTCCGCCAAGGAGCCGCTCAAACATAGAAAACGCTTCGTTTTTGTATTCGATAAGCGGATCACGCTGACCATATCCACGAAGCCCTATACCTTCTCGCAAATCATCAATAGCATCAAGGTGATCCATCCATAAATTATCGATCACTTGCAAACTAACCCATCGCTCCACCTGGCGCACCACTTCCTCCGAAAGCTGTTTCTCACGCTGTGCGTATACGTCACCTGCAATTTTGGTAAGGAATTCGGTAATATCTTCAGTCGTGTGCAGTTGTTGGAGCTGCTTGAGGAGCTGTTCTAAACTTGCAGAATCAAACGGGATAATGGATGCAAATTCTGAAACAATTTTTTGGCGGTCAATATTACTTGCATCACTACTGTACACATTCACAAAATTCGCGATTTCATTGTTTATCTTTTGCAAAATTGCTTCTTTTTGGCTTTCCCCTTCCAGTATTTTTCGGCGCCTGCGGTAAACTATCTCTCGATGCTTATTTAACACATCGTCATACTCCACGAGATGCTTCCGATTATCAAAATGAAAACCTTCTACTTTAACCTGCGCCTGTTCCAGCGCTCGCGAAACCATAGGGTGCTCAAGTGGCACGTCTTCAGGTAGCTTAAATACATCCATAAGACGGGATACCTGATCACCTCCGAAAAGCCGCATGATATCGTCCTCGAGCGATACATAAAACCTGCTCGCCCCCGGGTCTCCCTGCCTGCCGCTTCGTCCGCGCAACTGATTATCTATCCTACGGGACTCATGTCGCTCAGTACCGATGACATACAATCCACCAACTTCCAACACTTCATCATGGCTTTTTTTCCAGGCTGCTAAATCTTTTTCCCATTCTTTTTCATTGTCATATTCCCATTTTTCCTTCTTTGGTCCTCCCAAAATAATATCGACTCCCCGTCCTGCCATATTGGTTGCGACAGTAACTGCGCCCTTTTTTCCCGCCTCTGAAATTATCATGGCTTCCTTCAAATGATTTTTTGCATTAAGCACTGCATGAGGGATACCCTTCCGCTTCAACGCCTCACTGATGACATCATTTTTATCGATAGACGTAGTGCCCACGAGCACCGGCTGTCCCTTTTTATGATGCTCAATAATGTCATTAATGACTGCTGTGTATTTGGCTCTGGTCGTCTTGTAGACCATATCCGAAAAATCTTCGCGCACCTGCCCTTTATGTGTCGGCATCACCACGACATCGAGACCATAAATTTTCTTAAACTCTTCGGCTTCAGTAGATGCCGTACCCGTCATACCGGCAAGCTTTTCGTACATTCTAAAGTAATTCTGTAAACTGACAGTCGCGAGCGTCTTGCTCTCCTGCTGTATCGCAACCCCCTCTTTGGCTTCTATCGCCTGATGAATACCTTCGCTAAATCTTCGACCAGTAAGTAATCTCCCTGTAAACTCGTCTACGATCACTACCTGACCGTCTTTGACGATATATTCTTTTTCTTTATGAAACAGTGCTCGCGCCTTTAGTGCCGCTTCAATATGATGTACGGTTTCAAAACTCGTTTCATAAATATTACCCAAGCCCAACATTTTTTCGACCTTGAGTATGCCATGATCGGTTAAATGAGCGGTGCGAAGCTTTTCGTCTATCACGTAATCGGTCTCTCCCGTTAATTTATCTACAAGCTTTGCATAATCGTAGTATTTGCTCGTCGCCTCTGCTGCGGGCGCAGAAATAATATGTGGTGTCCGCGCCTCATCGATAAGAATAGAATCTACCTCGTCTATGATGGCAAAGTGATAATCCCGTTGTACTAACTGACTCATATCACTCACCATGTTGTCCCGAAGATAATCAAATCCGAATTCAGAGTTTATGCCATAGGTAATATCAGCAGCGTATGCTTCCTTGCGGCTTACGGGTTTTAAATGTTGCAGTCGCCAATCGGTGGCGGTGGGATCATTATAGTCAGGGTCATATAAAAATGATTGTTCACTAATCATCGCTGAAACCGATAGCCCCAACAAATGGTATATCTGCCCCATCCATCCCGCGTCACGCCTGGCCAAGTAATCGTTAACAGTGACAAGGTGAGCTCCTCTGCCGGTAAGTGCATTGAGGTATAAAGCGGGAGTAGCAGATAGCGTTTTTCCCTCTCCTGTTTTTTGTTCAGCAACTTTCCCCTGATGAAGCACCACAGCCGCCATAAGCTGCACATCATAATGTCGCTCTCCAATGGTACGTCGAGCGGCTTCACGAACCAATGCGTATGCCTCCGGCAACAACTCATCCAACGTCTGACCGCCTTTTAGGCGTTCCTTAAATTCTGCAGTTTTTTTGGCAAATCCGGTGTCCTTCGTTTTCTTGGCTTCCGGCTCAAGCGCGTTAATACTCTCTACCAGTGCACGTAGTCTTCCAATCTCTTTTTCATTACTATCAAGAAGTTTTCCGAGGAACTTAAACATTATCCAATTTTAGCACAATCTATGGCTACTGCGCGAGGAAAAAACGATTGTTATTGCGGTCTGCTGAACTCACCTTCGCATACAATGACGTAAGCACAGTAAAAAGCTTCGGCGCTTTTTTTTCATACCCCGGTTGACGAAGATAATTTATGATCGTCACACCTTTTTTATCTAGTATTTTCTTCACGCCTCGCTGAAAATCTATAGACACCACAAAATCCGGGACATCAGGGCCCACAAAAATATCCGTAACCACGAGATCGTAACGATTGCCAGTGTATTGCTTTACAAATACTTTGGCATCTTCACAAATTAGTTTCAAATTCTGCACTTCGGAAAGCCCAAAATATTTTTTTCCTACGCTGATCATCACTTCATCGATATCCACTCCTGTTATCTGTGACTGAGGGAATAACTCGCGCAATAAATGGATGACTGTCCCCCCCGCAGTTCCCAACACAAGAATATTGTGTATTTTTCTGTTACCAGGAAATCCTAGTGAGGAAAATGCGTATTTCCACAAACCTTCTATATATACGCCCGACTCACGCGCGCCATTTGACAAAAGTTTATATTTTCCATTTTCTTCATTAATGCGGATATAGCGATTATACGGAGATGATAATTTCGCGATAGTAAGGGGGAAAATATAGGATAGCCAATTCATAGTGAATGTAATAAACCTTATTTTATTATAT
>DJCU01000047.1 GCA_002430725.1 Candidatus Gottesmanbacteria bacterium UBA5942 | reverse complement strand
AAATTACGTCTTTTATCTTGTGCTTTTTTATATACTTTTTTAAAAATTCGGCATAATCCACTACATGCCACGGTTGATCGGGGGGTGGTTCTTTTCCAAAACCGGGCAAATCTGGCGCGAATACGTTATGCCCCATTTTTTTAAACTCCGCTGCAAGCGGCGCAAATCGCGCTCCTGATAAATTCCACCCATGAAGAATAATGATTGTGCGCTTCATAAGCTTATAACTTCGCTTTATATAACGCTCTATCCCCAGAAATTTTCTTTTTATTTTTTTTCAGAACATATCCGGGCTGCATCATACAAAAGGAATCTTCCGGTATATCCCTATCAAGGACAACCCCTGCTCCAACAAATGAATTTGATCCAATTTTCACCCCGGGCATGATACTGGCATTTACACCTATCCGCACATTCTTCCCGATCATAGCTCCCAACTTCGTGCGTTGTGTATTTTTTTTCTCACCAGAAATAGTCGAAGAAATTTCTCCTTCATCTAGACGTAAGTTGGAAAGCACTGATCCTGAACCCATACTCACATTGCCCTCTAACACACTATCCCCTATATAGTTACTATGAAACCAACAGTTATCGCCTATATAACTTCGTGTAATGTCGGTATTAAATCCTGTCACACAATTATTTCCAATGACCGCGTCCCTAATGATATTGTTGTTGCCAATAATCGTGTTGTCACCTATATATACAGGACCCACAATTTTTGTGTTCTCAAAAATCTTCACATTATTGCCGATATATACTGTTCCTTCCAGGCTTACATTGTTGTGAATGTCTACATTTTTTCCTTTTCCTGACACTAACGCATGAGAAAGGAGATAATCCATAGTATCCAGTACGTGCCATGGGTACTTAAACGGATTCCAATATCCACTATATGAAATCACTGATACCGCAAACTCACTGGCAAACGTATCGAGCGCTTTTTCATATCGGTCATCTCGTGAAGTTTTTACCAAACGCAAACGATCCAAAAATATGTCAGCAACCGGAAAAAAATGAAATACGAGATTGATAAGCTTACTGGGCTCCTGACCTTCACCGGGCTTTTCTACGATATTCATCAGCCTATTCTGTGACAACTTAAGGTATCCTCCATCAAAATATTTTTCTGTATACCGCCCGACAATAAACGGTTCACTTTTTCGAATACCAGAAACAATATCTTTATACAGCGTGTCATCAACGATGTCTTCGGCATTCACAACCACTATTGGATGTCCCGCAAGCAACGACTTCGCGGAAAGTAGAGCGTCTGCCATCCCTCCGGGCTCTTGTTGAATACTTGTCGTGGACTCTATGCCTACTGGTGTAGGTCGTGATCGAATAAGCGCATCATTAGCTGGATTTGTAATTATTAAAAAACGGGTAAAGCCAGCTTCTTTGAGTTTCCTTAAATTATAAAAAATTAATGGCTCTTTAACGACTGGAAATACGCTTTTATCGGTCGTAAATGGCCAAAATCGTTTCCCAATACCCGCAGCCAATACAACAATGATAAGTCCCTTTTTCATACCTCAAGCTCCTTCTTTCTTCGGATAGTCGCCCCAATACTCCCCAGCCTATCTTCCAAATCTTCGTATCCGCGATCAATCAGCTCTACGTTATTCAGGTAACTTTCGCCCGTTGCAACAAGTGCTGCAAGCACAAGTGAAGCGCCCGCTCTGATGTCATCAACCGAAAGCACTGCATTATGAAGTTTTGATGGTCCACTTATCCGTATGCCCTGATGATATCCTTCTTTACGATCTTCCCAATTGAAATTGTAATACTCTCGCGCGTTTTTCACTTCAGGATCAAAGAAGGCTATATCTGCTCCCATTTTCTGCAGTTCAGAAACATACGAAAAACGGCTTTCAAATACTGTTTCGTGTATCGTGGAGACGCCCCCTGCTTGTGTCATAAACACCGCCCATGGTGCCTGCCAGTCTGTCATAAATCCAGGATGTGGGAGAGTGATCACATCTGTTGGCTTCAGCACTTCACCCCGGAAATATCGGGTATGTGTCTCATCAAGGATTTCATATTTCCCACCAGCCTGAGCAAAAACATCCAAGAAAGCTGACAAATGCTTTGGCTGTGACGCGTCAACTATTATGTCTCCACCGGTGATTGCTGCCGCTATCGCAAATGTCACTTCTTCGTTTCTATCCGGCATAATCGTGTACTCCACGCCATGAAGCTTCGCAACTCCCACAATCTCTATCACTCTCGGACTTATCCGTTTCACATTCGCACCCATGAGATTAAGGCACGTAATAAGATCGTCTACCTCAACTTCTTCCGCTGCGTTTTCTATCACTGTCTTCCCGTCAGCAAGGACTGCCGCCAATATAATTGTTTCTGTTCCGGTATGAGTATTTTTAGGAAAATGTATAGTCGCTCCATGAAGCCGCGATGCGTGCGCATGAAAAAATCCATCATCAGAATCATACGAAATAGTAGCGCCCATATCCTGTAAGCCTTCTATATGCCGATCAATTGGTCTTGCCCCCAAACGACACCCGCCAGGATTTGGTACATCCGCTTTCCCATAGCGCGCTAGTAGCGGCCCTAAAACCATAGAAGATGTCCGCAACTTCGCGCCAATATCCAAAGGAACGGTTGGGTTTTGTGCCATAGTGCCATTTTTTATCCGTAAGTCATGCTCGGTAAATATCGCTTTTACACCCAAGCTCTTTAACACTTCTATCAGCGAAAAAACATCTTTGAGGTGGGGAACGTTATGAATAATAATTTCTTCGTCTGTAAGCAGTGATGCGATGAGGATTTTAAGCGCAACATTTTTCGCGCCATTTACTCTAATATTGCCATGAAGCGGTGTGCCGCCTTTTATAATGAAGGTATCCATAGTATTAAAATTCCCCAACTCTTCGTATTTCCTCTTCCAAAACTACACCAAATTTATCTTTCACCGCTTGCCGCGCCCGCTCTATCAATTCTACCACGTCAGATGCCTTCGCATGACGTCTATTTACGATAAAATTTGCATGCACCGATGAAATTTCTGCGTCTCCGACTACCGCACCTTTAAGCCCCGCGTTATCAACCAGAAACCCTGCTGAAGTTGTAAGTCCGGGTGTTGCCGCAGTGAGTGCCTGTGCTTTGGAAATATTTTTAAATGTGCAGCCTGCAGAAAAAATTCCCTGTGGCTGTGATTCTCTTCGATATGCGATGCTTGAATTAGCTATTGCCCATAATCGCTCTTTATCGTCCTGAAGCAACGCAAAAATTACTGATAAGACAATATCACCGCTTTTTTGGATTGTGCTGAAGTCATAGGCAAAATCAAAATATTCTTTCGAAACTTCTTTGATCGTGTTATCGGGCGCTATGATTGTCGCTTGATACACAGCGTCACCCACATATCCTTCCGGCTTTGTCCATTTAGAATTCATGTAGACTGCACCTCCAACACTTCCCGGAAGCCCCAACTGCATCTCAAGTCCCGACAGACCTTCTTCTATCGTAAAGCGAACAAGTTTGTTTATTGGCACACCTGAATCGGCTTCTACAAATACTGTTCGTTTATTACTTCCCGACTCCATAGAGCCCCTGACTCCACGAATAGCAATGTTTTGGGTTGAATTTTTTATAACCAGTCCGCGGATACCCTTATCCCCGATAAGAATATTTGTCCCGCCACCGAGGATAAAAAACGGAGCTTGCGCATCTCGAGCAGCTTTAATAGCGAGTACGAGCTCTTCTTTTGTTTTGGCATCATAGAAGAAATCAGCGGGTCCACCTATTTTAAATGTGGTAAAGGGAGCGAGAGGTTCTTGTTCTTTTAGTTTCGCTCCGAGTGCTTTTTTTAATGTGTTTGCGTATTGCTCCATACAGTTAGCCTTTCTTCACTGCTTCTATTATCTCGCCTTCCCAATTATATATATCTCCCGCGCCCATAAATACCACCACGTCTCCGGGTTTTACAAGCCCACGAAGCGTTTCTATAATTGCACTTTTGTCTTTTACAAAACGCACATCACGATGGTTTTTTGCTGTCTCCAAAACAAGCGTATTACCATTGATACCCAACGTATCGTGTTCCCTTGCTGAAGCGTAAATATCAGTGAGTAACACAATATCACAACTCGTAAATGCATGACTAAATTCAGCAAGTAATGATTTTGTTCGTGAATATGTGTGAGGCTGAAATACCGCAATAATCCGAGAGGTGGGATACCATACTCTTGCTGCTGTTAGTGTCGCAGTGATTTCTGTAGGATGATGCGCATAGTCGTCATACCAAACAACACCGTTTTCTGACTCGAGACGCTCAAACCTACGCTTTGTCCCGGTAAACGCGAGCAAGCCCTCGCGCAATATATCCCAGCTTACCCCTGCGATATGCGAAGCTACCATGGCTGCAACGGCATTTAACACATTGTGCCTCCCCGGTACTTTCAGCGTAAATTCGCCAAGTGACACACCCCGCTCCTCAAGAGAAAAAAACATCCGCTCCCGTCCGTCTGCAACTCTGGTAATGCGATATTCTGAAACCGGAGAAAATCCGTAGGTAATAACTTTGCCAGAACCTGCTAACACAGCGCTATTTTTATCGTCCGCGTTGTAGATGGTAACACCCGATTTATGCTGCAACGCACGAAACGCTTCCTGCACTACCGGTAATCCCGCATACGCATCCGGATGATCATAGTCAATATTGGTAACAACCAATATTTCCGGTGTTAACCACAAAAATCGTGGGGTAGTATCATGCGTAGGATCAGTAATATATTCGTCCCCTTCTGCGATAAACCAATCACTTTCTCCTTTATGTCCTGCAGCTCCCAACCCTCCGATAGAACCACATCCTATGGCATAACTCGGTTTGTACTGCGCGTGTGCAAGTAGTACCGCAATCATAGCGCTCGTTGTGGTTTTTCCATGACTTCCAGAAACCACTATCGCACGACTGTTTTCCATAATGTTCCCCAACGCTTGACCATGCGGATACACAGAGATGCCTGCATTTTTTGCGGCAACAACTTCGACATTATCTCTGCCTCCATGCGCGCCGGTATAAAAAAGAACATCTGGTTTGTTTTTCCCCTGTATCCTCAATGCATCGAAACCTGTGTCAACACTGATACCCTTTTTCTCTAATTCATCCTGTGTAGGAAAATTTTCCGGGACATCACTGCCTGTTACCTTATACCCCGCCTCGGCAAGATAGACTGCAAGGGCAGCCATTGCTACGCCTTTTATCCCGACAAGATGCGCATGTGATCTATATGTTTTTTTTGATGTTATCTTTTGCTGCTTCATAACAATCACACTCCGATAAAACTTATCATTTCACCAAAACCGTTATCCTTATGCTTTCGATATGAATAAAACGTATCTGATTGGCATGACGTACACAGTTCATTCATTTCTATATATGCAGGTTGTATTCCTATTTTCGTCAAAAGATGTACGTTTGCCTTCCCTAAATCCAAATACCAGCTATCCGCTTTTTTCATGACAACTTCGCTATTCTTACCAAAATATTCAGTAAATGCCGCGGCGCGATCAGCAGAAACCGAATAACAACATGCCCGTATATGCGGGCCAATCGACACCCTTATGGAATGTAATTTTGCGCCTTTTGCCACCATAGCCTCCACCGCCTTTATGGCTATTTCTGCAATCGTTCCCCGCCAACCCGCGTGAACCGCCGCTACAACCTGAGAATCTGGATCTGCCAAAAGCAAAGGTACGCAATCGGCAGTTTTTACTCCCAGCACTACCCCGGATTTGCCAGTCACTAACCCATCTACTGCACGCACTTCATCCATGACGCTGTCAACATAGGCGATACCATTCCCATGCACCTGTTCAGCTCCTACAAATTGCTGTGGTGTCCAACCGCCACGTTTCAAAATAGTATCAAGCACTGCCTGCTTTCGTGTGTCACCATGAGACTTGCTCGAATATCCGTGTCGTATAGCTATTGAGGTAAGAAGTGAAGACTCATATATACCATGATTGTTTAGCGTAAGCATACTCGTTAGACCCGTCCCTTCCGTAGTATCTTTTTGATTTCTTTCTGATCACTCCACGGGTATTCTTTATGCCCCCTACATAAGCTTTTTTCATGACCTTTTCCAGTTACCATAACAACATCACCTGGTTTCGCCATGCCAATAGCCTTAATCAGCGCAGTCTTCCTGTTCGCTTCACGATACACGTCTTTCCCATGCGGAATTCCTTCCATAATCGCGTCAATAATACGGTTAACGTCTTCTGTCCGATAATCTTCCTCAGTCAAAATAATACTATCGGCATACGCAGCTGATGCTTCTCCCATAAGTGGTCGCTTTGTCCTGTCTCGCAACCCCGCGCTTCCAAAAACATGTATCAATCTTTTTTTGGTCATCGTACGTGCCGCAGCAAGAGCTTTCATAAGCGCGTTCGGTGTGTGAGCAAAGTCGACAATCACCGTAAAGGGCTTTGTCTGTATTACTTCCATTCTCCCGACAATACCTGAAAAATTATGTAATGTTTTTATGGCCTGACGCTTATCAATACCCAAAGCCTGGGAAGCCGCGAGTGCTGCAAGTGCGTTGTACCGGTTAAATTCTCCTAGCAACTTCAGGCGAAGTGGTGAGGTAAGAGGATTGACCATGCTATCGCGGCGAATACCATACGTGAAGTAACGCTTGTACGAAAGATATGGCAAACTCGCAACATACAAATCTGCTTCATCACGATTTACTACAGCAATTTTTGCCTGTCGAAGCAATGTGAGCTTCGTCCGAAGATAATTTTCAAATGTCGAATGCCAATCAAGGTGCTCATGCGTCACATTGGTAATTACCCCTATTTCAAACTGCACACCGAACACTCGAAATTGCGACAGGGCGTGTGAGGTTACTTCCAACACCATATGTGTATCGCCATGATCAACTGCTTCACGCAAGTATTTTTGTACCCACCATGCAGAAGGTGTTGTGACATGAAATCCGGTATCATATTCGCGCCCGGCAATAGCAGCATGTACCGAAGTAATGGCAGACACTTTTACCCCCGCCTGACGAAGAATTTCATAGATAAGCGTGGTGGTAGTTGTCTTCCCATCTGTACCGGTCACACCGATAACCGTCAAATCCCTACTGGGAAAACGAAACCAGATGTTGGCAATAATCGCCACCAATAAATGATAGAGCCCTTTGAGGCTTCGTAGCATGCGTCTATTATAGCGAAAACAGGCTAACAAGAGCAAAGGCGTCTGCCTTTCATGCAATTTTGACAAATAAGGAAAATACAGCCTCTAAAGGAAACCGTAGGTTTCGTCCCAAAGTGGTAGCGCTTTTGTGTAAGCCTAATCTATCATCCTACTGCTGAAGGGAAGGTCGTTGGGAGGAAACCGTAGGTTTCGTCCCAAAGTGGTAGCGCTCTATGTTACTGGGGTGGTATTCCCCAATACGTAAAGAGATCTCTGGCAATAGTAAAAAATAACGGCGCAGCAGTTTCAGAACCCCATGGAGAAGAGCTTGGCTCACGAAGCGTCACAAGCATGACAAACCTTGGTTTGTCTGCGGGGGCAAATCCGACAAATGAAGCTATGGTTTTTGTGGCATCATAGTGACCCGCGACTGGAATTTGAGCAGTGCCAGTTTTTCCTGCCACGCGGTATCCTTTTGGTTTCGCCCACTTTGCCTCACCATTGTCCACTGCAGCTACCATCATTTCCGTCACAATACGGGCTGTTTCAGGACTAATCACCTGACTAACTACCTTGGGCTGCACTGTCGTCACCTTACCTTTGGCATCTTTTATTTCCTTTACAACATGTGGCTCCATCATTTTGCCTCCATTAGCCAGAGCCGCCAGTGCTCGAACCATCTGGATAGGGGTAACTGCAATACCTTGACCAAATGAGGCAGTATATTCATCCACCACTGCCCACTCTTTATCGGGGCGAAGCTCAGGAGAAGCCTCGTCCTCTAAATCAATATTGGTAAGTTTTCCAAAACCAAATTTCCTGATTGCTGCGAGCAATTTTTCTCTCCCTAATTGTTGCGCCACAAACACCATGCCTACGTTAGATGAGTGCTCCAATACTTCGGTCATTGAAATTTTTCCGTTATACTCATTATTCCATGTCCTAATCACATACGGGCCTATTTGAACCGGCCCAGACTCGTCCATTATGGTATCCGGAGTAATCAACTTTTCATTGATAGCGGCAGCCATAATAAGCGCTTTAAACGTACTTCCCGGTTCATACGAACTCCCAACAATCGGATTTTTATACAATGACTTATCAAATTGTGAATAATTTCTCGGATCATAATTTGGAAACGATGCCATAGCGATAATTCCACCAGTTTCAGGCTCCATTACCACCACCGAACCTTCTTTCGCACCGTAACGTGTTATTCCTTCTTTGAGCCTGCGCTCAACAAGCTGTTGCGCAACTTTATCTATATGAAGCGTAAGTGTTCGCCCGTCTTCAGGAGGCAAGCGTTCCTCCGAGCCTATGAGTATAGGAGCGCCATGTGCATCTTTTTCAAGCCGCATGCTCCCGTCTATGCCCCGTAGTTGACGATCATAATACCCCTCTAACCCAAAGTATCCGACATCAGCGCCATTTACGTCAGATCCCACAAAACCCAATAAGTGCGCTGCCATGGAAGCTTCTGGATAAAATCTTTTTGGCTCTTTCTCAAACCCTAATCCAGCCAAGTCCAGTGCGCGGAGCGATTGCACTTGGGAAAGCTCAACCTTATGCGCGAGAGGGACCCACACAAGGTTTGGCTGAGAAAGCTTGCTGGAAACCTCATCTTTATCCAACGAAAGTGCATCAGCAACTACTTTTGAAAACTCGGTGACGTTTTTAATATTCCGCGGCTCACCATATACCAAAAAAGCTGGCTGATTCACCACAATCGGATTACCCCCTCTGTCCATGAGCTCTCCGCGGGAAGCAGGCACAGTTAGCTCAACGAAATGCTGGCCTGCAGCAGCCTTACCAAGGCGATCCGCTGAAATAATCTGCCAATAGACAAGTCGAAGGATAAGCAAAGAAAACCCAACAACAAGAGCGGTAAAAAGAAAAGAGGCACGCCAAGAGGGAGTCATGAATGTATCCTAACACACTCTATAATATTGCTTCGAGGCGTAACGAAATGCTGATAACGTGTTACAAACCCAACGCCACAGGAACTTCGAGTGTCAAGTTCATAATCTGTTTTGACGTGGGTTCTACAAACCCAAGGCTTTCCGCTCGTTCCCGAAGTGTTAATAGTGAAGAAGCTGAAGCTACTTCTGTTTTAAGCGCTTCATTTATATCCGCTTGTACCCGAACTTCTCGATCCAATTCACCCAACCGTTTTCCTAAGCCCGCTAATTCATTTGATACGACCACTTGCAGTACTATCATGGTCAGGGCAGCTATGGGGAGCATAATGCCGATAATTTTACCGATGTGCTTCATAGTTATTGTTTTATGGCTACTCGTAATTTTGCGCTTCGTGAACGTCTATTTACTTCCTGCTCTTCTTCTCCCGGTCGGATAGGATGTTTTGTAATCAACTGCCACCCATCCTGTCTCATAAATTGCTTCACTATCCTGTCTTCAAGTGAATGAAAGCTGATAACTGCCAATATTCCCCCTGGTTCTAATAGTCGCTTTGCCCCTTCAAGTCCTTGCTTTAAGCTCGATAACTCATCATTTACGGCAATCCGTAGCCCCTGAAAAATTCTTGACAACACTCCGTATCGCACGCTCTCACCCGGTACAACCGATGTCACCACTTCGACTATATCCCCGACCGTTGTTATTCGTTTTACCGAACGGGCGCGGTAAACAGCGTCAGCAAGTTTCCTAGCCAACTGTTCTTCGCCATACGTGCTAAAAATGTCATAGAGTTCCTCAGCTGTCACCCGGTTTACCAATTGGGCAGCAGTGTCTCCAGTGGACGTATCCATACGTAAATCCAGAGGAGCATCGGTAAACCTGTAACTAAAACCACGCTCCGGTGTATCTAACTGCATACTTGATACACCTAAATCAAACAATATTCCGCTCACCTGATCGAACCTGTGTGCTTTCGCCAACGCTTCTATGTTGCGGAAATTTCCCTTTGTAAATGTCCAGTTTTCCGACTTCTGTTGCTCTTGTTCCAATCGATGTGTCGCTATCCTCAGTGCTTCCTGATCCTGATCTATACCCAACAATACGCCACCTTTTTTAACAATCGCCAAGCTATGTCCTCCGGCTCCAACAGTCGCATCGATATATTTCTTCCCTGGCACTATTGCTAGTGCTGTTATAGCCTCTTCTTGTAAGACGGGTATATGGGTGTCACTCATACCGTATCGAGTTTGGCGGCGTACTGATTCCACTTTGAGGTATCCCATATCTCAAAATGGTCTCCGGCACCAATGATTTTTACTTCTCGAACGATAGAGCCATGTGCTTTGAGCTGAATAGGCAATAAAATGCGGCCAAGTTTATCTATTTCCGCCTTCTGTGCCCCTGCAAACAAGTAACGGCGAACCTGTCGTCCTTTTTCATCAGTTACCGGTGTGTCAAGGTGCTTTCCTGCTTCTTTCTCCCAGCTCTCTTTATCAAATCCAAAAATACATCCCTCATATCCCCTGGCTAGTACTATTTCCTCGCCTACAATCTCTGACCTGATCTTGCGTGGGAGCGTTACTCTGGCCCGATCGTCTAAACTATGGTCGTATTCTCCTAAGAACAAATTCATGCCTTTAATCTACCACTTCTTCCCACTAATATCCATAGTTACCCATTTTTCACGCTATGTCAAGAGGTATTTCACACATATCTCCCACAGTACACACTCGCTGTGTGTATACTACGTGTATGGCTACCACGACATTCTTTATCATCCGGCACGGACAAACTGACTGGAACAAAGAAGGCCGCATGATGGGTGTCACCGACATACCACTGAATAAAACGGGAATACACCAAGCAACAATTGTCGGAGAGTACTTGCAGACAATTCCCCTTGAGATTATTGTGACTTCTCCGCTTCAGCGCGCCGTCCAAACTGCGCAAATTATCCAAAAACATCACCGGGGCACGCCGCTTAAAAAAATACACCGTCTCCATGAGCGAAATTTCGGCATTCTGGAAGGAAAAACGTATGAAGAAGCCAATAGTATGTATCCACAAATTGTACTGGGTAAGATGTGGCAATATCCTGATTTTCAACCGCCCCAGGGAGAAAGCTTACGTCACGTTTCACACAGAGCCAGACAGGTTATCCAGCATCTTTTACGACACTATGAGGGGAAACACATAGCAGTCATCACCCATGGGTCGTTTATCCGCAACTTTATCGCAACATTTCTCAATATTCCACTTGAGCATGCGAACGAATATGGATTTATCAATACATCCTTAAGCATTATGCGGTATTCCCCAACACATGGCGCTGAAGCGCATATTATAAACAGCGTGAGCTCGAAGCGTTAATTAGAGGTCAAAATCACCGGAAAACTGACTCTTTTTGCCGGTCGTGTCGGTAAACTCAAGAACAACCGACACCTTACTCACTCCCAAGTCCGGCTTACAGACATTTCGGGAACATGTCCCCAAGTATACTTCGCGTTCAAATTCATCCTGACCTGCTACTTCAACAGGCTTACTCCCTGAATTGACCCCTTTTATAAGCCCTTGGCTATCGTAGGTAAGCTCGTAGCCTACAGTTGTGTATGTAGATGCGAGATTTTTGACACTCAATACAACCGTATTGTCTTTTGTCTTCGAAAAAGCAGCCGCTACCACGAGGGAAGGGTCGGCTTCGGGAAGAAGCTCTGTTATTTCTTCTTCCTCAACCGGTACTGGATCAGGCGCGGGCGCAACAGCGCGATACACGATAAGCCCGGTGGCAAGTAGCAATACTGCGAGCCCTCCGTAAAGCAACTTCATCTTATGTTTCATAAGTACATTCATAGTACCTCCTTATAACAACTTTGCCTGAAAATAGGCGGTAAGATCAGTAACATTAATCCTGTCCTGCTTTGTCGTATCTCTGTCGCGGACAGTCACTGTTCCATCTTCTAGGGTAGCATAATCAACAGTGACACACCAAGGGGTACCCACCTCATCCTGTGCCAAATACCTTTTCCCGATATTGCCGCGATCATCCCACGACACAACCAAGTTTTTTTTGAGCTCCTCATAGACACCTCGGGCTTTTGCGACTAAGTCAGGTTTATTGGCAACCAGAGGAAATACAGCTACCTTAATTGGTGCGAGCGCTGGCGAAAGCTTGAGCACAATTCGCTTTTCCTCCTGAGTATACGCATCTGCAAGTGCCATGAGGAACAATCTATTTATCCCTACCGCTGGCTCTATAACGTGCGGAACTATCTTTTTTCCCGTCTGTGGATTAGTAAAACTCAAATCGACACCTGAATGTTTTGCTTGCGCGAGTAAGTCATAATTTGTTCGGTACGCAATTCCCCACAATTCCTTCCACCCAAAGGGGAATTGATAATCCAAATCGTATGTATCCTTGCTATAGTGACTTCGTTCTTTATCGGTGTGCCTACGCCACTGAAGGTGATCTGACGATATTCCCATCCTCGTTGTCACAAAATTCCACATCGCGTCTTTCCACGAGTCAAGCAATGATTGCCAATCAGCTTCATCGGGGTCAAAAAAATACTCTATTTCCGCTTGTTCTAGTTCTATCGTCCGGAAAATGAACTGGCCTGTCGTAATTTCATTGCGGAACGATTTACCAATCTGCCCTACTCCAAACGGCAATTGCACCCGACTCGAATCAACAATATTTCTAAAATTGGTAAATATCCCTTGAGCGGTTTCCCCTCGCATATAAAGAAGCGATTTTTCGCCCTCTACCACCCCAAGGCTCGTTTCAAAAAGCAAATTAAACTTCTTGGGGCTAGAAAGTGGATTACCTTCGGGACTCGTAATCTCGTGTGATTGTATAAACTCCGCCATTTGATCTATGGTCAACTCTTCCACAACGACACTGGCATCTGGATGATCTTTGAGCCACGATTCGATGAGATGATCAGCGCGGTATCGCTTGTTGGTAACGCTGTCTTCCACCAAGGGATCGTTAAATGAACCGACATGGCCACTTGCAACCCACGTTTCCGGATGAAGTAATATTTGGGAATCCAATCCCACCATATCGCTACGCTCATGAATAAACGTTTTCCACCACAGTGCCCTAATATTACGAAGCAACTCCGTACCCATCGGTCCGTAGTCGTATGAACTGGTAAGTCCACCGTAAATATCGCTTGTTGGATACACAAACCCTCTGCGCTTACAAAGACTCGCTATTTGCTCTAACGTAACCATATATTTCCTCCTCATTCACTCACGCATTTATTTGGTTTTGTAACTTAATTACTTACATTTCGTACAAACCGCATGTGGCTGTAAGCTCTCCCTCGAAAGACTTGAGGTCGCTCGCTGACCTCATAAAAAATCCCCCACCACAACAATATGTGTGATAGGGGTCCTTTGATAATCTCGGGACGGTTCCACCCTACTTCCTCCTACAGTCACTGTGGGAGGCTGCTTCATTTATATTTTGGCTCATCCGGTGCCACCCGGGATCATCGCCTTCACGTACGTTAAGGATACCGTTCCATTTTTTCGCTGTCAAGTTATCTTTCACTCCTCATTCATGAGTTGTCTGGCAAAATGCGTACTTTTAAGCCTTCGTTCTGTTATGGTTTCAATAAACGCCTGAAGCTTTTCTCCATTGAGCGTTTTAGTACGGGGCAAAAAACCCAAACTCCACAGCATCTCCAAGGTAAATGCTTTTCCCCGTTCATATATGCGTGATCCGCCTTCCGAATTTAACTCCGAGAGCGCCTCTGATAAAAGTATAAATATATCCCGATGTTCCTGATGCTCGAAAAGTAAGCTATCTACAAGCTCGCACAAATAATATGCCATGCTCACGCGCTTTAAATCCTCGCGGAGCGACTGATATGTATCGATCGGTTCTACCTCAGATATATTTTCAAACGTTTTTCCATTATGGAGTACCAATCGTACGCGGGTAAATACTTCCAGGTGAGGAGCTCTTCGACTGGAAACTTTACGAATGCCTTTGGCTATCGCGCGCACTTTACCATATTCTTTCGTAAAAATAGTAAGAATACGGTCAGCCTCACTGATGTTTTTTCGCTTGAGGATTATTCCTTCCGCTTTATATACCCGTTCGGAAGTCATGAAAAATAGTTAGAGGACAACCTCTAGGTCGGTATCGAGCGTCATTTTTTTGCGGTCTTTCCCACCGAGGCGGATAAGCCACTCTTGCCCATCGGTACCAGGCTGTTTCTGGATAAGCAATCGATACTTACCATCAGGAGACGTCACCGGTGACGTGTAGGTAAGTTCGATACGCGCAGTTCCCAATGGATTGACGATCAAAAATCCTTCAAAATATGTTTTCCCTAAGCCGGTAAAGGTGTCCATCGGCTTCGCTTTTCCATCGGTAGGTGAAATCACCCCTTTGCTTTCCACTAGTTTACTCCCCATCGGTACAAATACGCGTACCCAATTCCGAAGCGGGGCATTCAAACAAAGCCCACCACTTTCCAAGCCGCAATCACTTCCTTTATATGGATTTTTATATTCTACGGTGAGCTTCGTGGTGACAGTGTCACCATTTACCGTCACGTCTTTGGTTACTTCTTCACTGACAAACATATTTGACTTCGCACCCGCCATATTGCTGTTGCTGATATGGAGGTAATCCCATCCCTGACCCTCTTTGTATGATAAAAGTGTCGCGGTTTCTGACGCGGTCATAATGCGACCTGCCATATTAAAGCTCTCTGCTGCTTTTTGAGCGTTTGGCTCCATGAGGTACGCCAATACGTGTTTTTCGCCAACTTCTGTAAGCAACATCTGAAACAGTTTTCCCCAATACTGAGATGGTGATACGCCCAATGCTTTTTGCATTAACTGCTGAAGCAGTGTGCCAATAATATCCTTGCGCTCTGTTCGCACATAGTTTACCGGCCTTGTGGAATAGTCTTCCAATTCATATACCGCTCGTGGACAATCACATCGCTTATCTATATCTGCTGAAAACACCCGTCCCCCAATGGTTTCAGGGCCTAATATCTTCAGTACCTCGACCAATACATGTGTATCTACCGCGATGATACCATCAATTTTTTCTGCTCCAGACGCTGTTTCGTACATTTCGAGAAACTGCTGCATCGACTCTTTGTAATCAGGACTCAAATTACTGTCTCGGATATACAAGCTATACACATTTTTATGAAATGTAGTGATCTCACGAGGTGCCGGAAATTTCTTTTTCAAAGCATTATCGAGATCATAAATATCAGAGGATTTCTCCAGTATCATCTTACCTTTATCTAGTCGGAACTGCGCGTACGCAGTCAAGAAACCTCCAGTTGCCCGCAATTCTTTGTCGTTTTGGAACAACACCAGATACCTACGCATCTCGGGCTCTCCTAACATTGCCGGCAAATTAACGAGCAAAGGCTGCGCATTAACAAATAAGTTGGCTGCATTGTCGATAACATCTTTCATTTCCTGTAGCCTCGCTCTCACCACTGTTTTACCGACTTTTGTGGGATATCGATTGGGGTCTATATAATCAAGCTCTTTTCGCATCGTATCGATAGACCCGGCCATTTCATTTATCTTGGGAGTAAGCGCTTTCATCGTCTTTACCGCAACCTGTATACGCTCATCAGCTGAACCCTGCACAAATTTACCACCGCCCGTAAATCCCAAAAGGTCAGCATTAGGCTCAAGCGCTTCTATTGCACGGTCAGCAGCATCAAGCGCAGCAAAACCCGCTTTCATTGCATGTGACCCATCGTTGACGTACGCCCCTAAGAAAGGAACAAATCGAAGTCCTGTTATTTTGTTGTACTCATCAGATAACTTAGTAAATTCAACACGTGTTTTGGATAGCCCGTCTTTGGTAGCAGCGAGATCCTGATTTTTCAGTGCTTCTGCAGTTTGCCTTCCGATGGCTGCGACATCTTTGGCTTTCGCCATGACACCACGAAGCGGCAGCAGCATAACGCCAATAATCGCAATAACCGCCAATAGTATTCCTAACGGAATAAGCACAAATTTTGCCTTGAATTTTTTCTTGGGAGTAGTCATAACCGAATCCGGTTTTGTATCAACGGTAATCTTTTTTAGTTCTTCAACCATGGAATTATTGTCGGGGCTACTGACAAAAAAGTCAACCCCGTCACTTATAAAAAATCTATAGGGTTATACTGCTCCTCTGCCGGAAATCATGGCCCAGGGGCTTTTTAACAATATGTATATATCGAGAAACAAACTTCGCTTCAGCACGTAATCAGCATCGAGCTTTATCCGTTTATCAAAATTAACCTCACTTCGCCCAGATACCTGCCACCAACCGGTAATCCCGGGACGCGCAGACAACACAATTTTTACTAGCTCTTTTGTATGAGGATACTTACGCTGTTGCTCAACTAATTCATCTGCATAATACGGGCGTGGGCCTACGAGGCTCATATCTCCTTTTAGGACATTTAAAAACTGGGGTATCTCGTCCAGCGAGTGCTTGCGGATAAAACGCCCGACCATGGTGACCCTCGGATCTTCACGAAGTTTATAACTATTTCGTTTGTATTCCTGATAAAGTTTTTTGAGCTTTGGATCTGTTCTGAGCTTAATATGCGCGTTTACAATCATTGAGCGGAACTTATAAAGTTTAAATGGCTTACCATCTTTTCCAACACGCTGGGGTGTATCGGCAAATACTGGGCCAGGGCTATCGAGCATAATTGCCATCGCTACCAATATACTTATGGGAAGAAATATCAAAGCGAGCACTATGCTGCCCGCAATATCTATAAGCCGTTTTAAAAATGTATACATAACGTACCGGCTTTAGGTTAAATGATCGTTTTCAGTACCATGCATGGACTCGACTAATTTTTTAACCTTAGGGACGGAACTTTTCCGACAAACAAGCAATACATCGTCAGTATTTACCACCAACACTTCGTCCATGTCGATAGTCACTACCAATTGTTTATCATTGTAATTATAAACGAGACTGTCATTTGTGTCAGTCAACATAACTTTGCCTTGTGTCACATTTTTATCATTTGTTTCCTCGAGCGCTTCTTTCAGTGCTTCCCATGCACCGATATCACTCCATTCAATATTTTCTGATACCACGAGTGCAGCACTCGGATCTAGCTTTTCCAATATCGCGTTGTCAAAACTAATTTTTTCGAGAGTGGGATATATTTCCTCCAATACTTCCGAAAATCGTGAAGTGCCCCACTGATCTGCGATTTTCATAATGCTCGATGCTAAATTCGGTGCAAACGATTGGTACTGTTTCCATAAAAATGCTGGAGTTGTCACGAAATAACCCAAATTCCATGCGTGATGACCGCTTTCAAAATATGCTTTTGCGGTTTTGGCATCCGGACGGTATTGAAAATCCACAAAATTATTGAATGTAACTCCATCGAGTTCCGTAACCTCGGAACCGTAAGATATCCATCCTAAATTTTCGCTTGCAAATCGGGGTTTTTGTGCGACAAAAACTATTTTTTCCGGATCTTTCTTTACAACCTCTCCTGCAACACGAAGCAATTTACGAAATAATTCCTGCTTCTTCACCAAATGATCACTCCACAAAATAACCATGGGCTCATTGAGAGATTCTTTCGCTAAAATTGCCGTCATCAATCCTACTGCCGGACCCACATCGCGAACCTCTGGTTCACCAATCACCTGTCGAGGAGGAAGTTTTGACAATTGTTGCTGCACGATAGACACATAGCGCGCACCAGTGGAGACATACACATCTTCCCATGCAAAATCAGGCTGCAAGCGCTCGGCTGCCAACTGAAGGGTGGATTTATCTCCAATAATTTTTTCAAACTGCTTGGGTGATTTTTTACGAGAAAGTGGCCACAATCGAGTTCCTACTCCACCCGCGAAAATAATTGCTTTCATATATGTTTATTTTTTTGGTGCAAAGAACGCACTATATCACTTATACGCTTACGAAAATGAACTTCACTCATTGTTTCTACCTGAGCACGACACGCCGCTTTCGAAAACGTGAGCGACAAGAATTCACGAACTGCCGCCTGCAATGACTCTACTGTCTGTTGATCAAATAATACGCCAGACACGCGATCGCTTACAACCTCTGCGACTCCACTTTGCCTGTATGCTATCACCGGAACGCCAATTGCCTGAGCTTCTGCTGCGGCAAGTCCGAAGTCTTCATCGGCAGCATACACAAACGCGCGACATCCCTCATAATATCGGACAAGTTCAGAATCTGTCAAATGATGATCAATAAACCGGATGGTTGCACCCGCCATTTTCCGAAGCTCTTGCTTTTGACGCCCATCCCCAATAATGACCAAAGGAAGTTTCAATGCATTAAATGCCTTAATAATTATGTCTAACCGCTTATAACTTACCAACCTCGATACCGTCAAAAAATAATCAGCATTTGCAACAGAGGACAATCCTTTCGATGTAAATCTGTTTGTATCAACGGGCGGGTAGACAACTTCAATAACATCGCGCCCATAATATTTTTTGATACGCTCTTTCACCCGCTCGGAAATCGCTATAAAATAGTCCGGCCTGCTCGCTGCCACAATATCCCACTTTCGAAGCATGGGGGCAAATGTTTTTAAGCCCCACCCGGCTACCCAACTCAACATACCTAATCCTGGCTGCTTCAAATATTGGCTAAATCCACTCCACAAATATCGCGTAGGCGTAAGACAATAACAGATATGAAGTGTTTGAGGTTTGGTGATAATATTTTTCGCTTCGGCGCTCGTTACTGAAATAACGACATCATACTCGTCAAACGTAAATGTCTCGAACGCCATCGGGGTAAGGCCCGGCAACGACTCATGAGCAAGTGATGCTCCGGGGATACGTTGTAAAAAAGAAGGATGTACCAAAAAGACATCAGCCCATGCCGCACGTTTTTTGTCATATACCGCAGTAAAAAGTGGTGCTTTTGGCCAGATTTTATGAAGGGCGAGAAGCACCCTCTCTGCACCTCCCCATTTATTCACGCGATCATAAACGAATGCTACGTTCATAAAGAGCTAATGTATGTTCTGCCATAGAACGCCAATTATACGGTACGCCAGATAATTGAGCACGCCGTTTATTGGCAGACAATTGTATATCTAAAATCGCATCAGCTATTGCTTTGGGATCGCGAGAGTTTATATAACGGGCGGCGTCACCAAGTATTTCATGAAACACCGGAATATCCGATACGATAACCGGACACCCAAGTGAAAGTGCCTCTAATGCGGGTAACCCAAATCCTTCCATAAGTGAAGGAAAGATAAATGCTCGAGCATGCGTATAAAGATGATACAGGTCAGCATCGTTTGCCTGCCCAAAAAATATCACAACATCGCTCAACCCCAGCGTACCTGCGGTCATCCGCAATCTCTGGTAAAAAAAATCATCACTGCCCACCAGCACTAACTTCATTTGATGTTGCGGGTCTTTATTTCTGAGATGTACAAATGACTGCAACAATGCATCCAAATTTTTATGAGGATATGCGTTGCCTACGTATAGTATGTATTGTCCTTCTATAATTTTTTGTAATGTTGGTGTCGTTTTTTTGGTTTTCGCAGCCGTAATATGTTCATCAACGCCTTCGTATGTCACTGTTATTTTTTCTGGTTGTATACCAAAATGGTCAATAATTTCCTGTTTTGTCGCCTCGGACACCGCAATAATGTGTTTTGCTTTCCGCAATCCAATCCAAAGTTCAATAAAATATCCAAGTCGCTTCAACTTGTAAAGAGGAGTCGGCAGTGTAGTCGCCTTACCCGTATCAAAATGGAGAATAATGAGGTCATGAATAGTGAGGATCATCGATCCCGAATAGAATACAGGCGGATTGTGATATGGAATATGGACAATGTCACAGCGTGCTTGCGCAAATAGCCGAGGCATAACAAACTGTTCTGCTAGCGTATGCCACCGAACGGGGGCTTCTACTTTTTTCCAACGGGCGTTAGGTGGTTTAAATGAACCAAATGCTTTTGACGGCAAAAAAACAACATATCCATTTGTCGTATCAACTACGGAAAGCTGGGCAATAAGATTTTTGATATATCTCCCAACTCCTGTTTCATCAATTAATCGTGCATCTATTCCTATGGTCATATCAGATACCAAATTTTTTTAGCAATACTATCCGCGTTGTATAAAAGCTATTCACCAAAAAAGTAAGGAGTGGGCCATATTTCTTCGCATAATTTTTGGTATAAAATAACCAGTTATATTGGTGAAAATATACTTCGGTGGCTACTCTTCTATCCTTACGGCTATTTGCGCGTCCACTCTGTTTCTTTTTGTGAAGAATGGTAACAGATGGATTAAATAAAATTTTCCATCCGTTTTTTCGTATTCTATATGCCCAATCGATATCTTCCCCGTACATAAAATAATCTTCATCGAGTAGTCCGACATCCTCGATAGTTTCTCGTCTGACCATAAAAAATGCACCAACGATACAGTCGACTTCGTGCACTTTCGAAATATCTTTGTATCCCTGATGATACTCTCCAAATAGTCGCGTTTTCGGAAACAACTTTTCTAGTTTTGTAACATACGTAAACGCTACCCAAGGAGTGGGAAATCCCCTGTGACACGCAGGATCCATTGAGCCATCAGGCAAAAGTATTTTACAGGTCGCAGCACCCGCTTCTTTATGCGTATCCATAAACTCAATCATGCGAACGAGTGTTTGCTCTGGCACTTCCGTATCGGTATTAAGAAGTAAAACATATCTCCCTTTTGCGCGTCTGATACCTGGATTATTTCCCGCGGCGAATCCTATATTTTTTCCGTTTTTTATAAATGTAACTTGCGGAAAATCACGCTCTATCATCTCGATACTTCCGTCAGTCGAACCATTGTCACACACAATCACCTCCATACGGTACTGACCCATTTTCGAGCCTAACACCGTCAAAAGGCACGTACGGGTAAGGTCACGCGTATTGAAATTTAATATGACGACCGATAGGTCGATAACAGTATTTGGTTTATTCATGCGATGCTTTTTGCCATACACCATCGAGCATGGTGGCGATACTATCCCAATTATATCGCGACTCAATAAGCTTCCGACCGTTTTTAGAAAGTGTCTGACGAAGTAAATCATTATCACACAATGTAGTGATAGCAGTGACAAACTCTTCCGGAGTTTCCGCTAACAAAAAATGGGTGTTCTGTTCCATTTTAAGCCCCGATACCCCTTCTTTTGTCGTCACAATAGGGAGTCCTGTCGCCATGGCTTCCAACATTTTAAATTTCGTGCCTCCCGAAATCGCATGAGGTGCCACAAGCATATCGGCATCTCTATAAACCGATGCAATATCTTCGACATTTTCATCAACCTTTCCACCCACTCTACCAACCATGTCACGAAGTTTTTTAGGTATATCCTTGCCGACAATACGAAGTCGAATATTTTTTATCCTATCTTGAAGCTTCGGCCAAATATGCTCAATAAGCGCATATGCCGCGTCTCGATTGGGATGCCAACGGAAATTTCCGACAAACAAAATAACAGGATCTTTCCTCCGTTGTGGCAAGCGAAACGGAAAACTTCTGATATCTACACCATTTGGTATCACTTCAACGGAATGGTTCACATACGACTGGATAACCCCCGCATCATCTTCTGATACTGCAGTGACTGCATTTGCTTTCCCCCAACTCAGCTGCTCCCAATGTTTCATTTTTGAAACATCCCAATGCAACAATGGTCGAAGCAATACGCTGGAAAACCGCTCTGCATATCCCCTATAGACTTCATATTCGATGTTATGTTCAGAAACAACCAATGGAGGAAGTTCATTAGGCAAGCTCGGCAATATATAAAATGGTTCTATATGGAGAACATCAAATTTATTTTTTGAAATAAGGCGTGCGATGGTCTGACGCATCAGTTCATTCTGATAAGTCGCTAAAAGAAAGGGGTACTTCCCTGTAACCGCCCGTATAATATACGAGAGTTGCCATGCGCGACCCCGCATAACCACCTCGACATGCTCACAGAAATCCAAATACTTGAGAAACTCTCGCTCACTTTCTTCACGAATAAACGAAACAAGCGTAATGCTATGATGCTTGCTTAAACGCTTGAGGAGGTTATAAATGCGAATTTGCCCCCCGGAGCGCAATGGATATGGTAGTACTGCGCTAACAAATAGAATATTCATGGCGTGGACAATCGGGTTAAATCTATGATGGCATACCGATCGTTTCGGACGAGCACCGTATATTTTTTCGCCAGCTCCATAGTTTCAAAGTCGGCATCGGTCGGTGAAACCGTCACATAATGAGTAGCTCCCATAGCAATTTTTTCATCGATATCAAATCCCAGCGGCCAACCCTGGCGACCAGTCTGATAAAGAAATGTCGTATCTCCGTTATATGGCGCGATCACTTTTGCTTCTTTGGGGAGTAGCCGATCAGCAGCAACTCCTGCTTCTATAATCTCCGGTCGATTTATCCAATAATACGTGCGCATCGTAAACCAAGAAAAAGCGAGCATAAATAACAAACAAACGCTGATCACTCCCACGCGAGACAAAATGGAAAAACGTTTCTCCGAAAACATCCACATCAAACCTTTTGCGGTATAGATACTCACTGCAGGCAACAACAAAATCTGATAATAGTCATGCTGCACATTTCCTGCCGCAAATACCGCAATGTATAAAAGCGACCCAAATCCAAATATGTGAGACAACCACCCTTCCTTTTTTTCTCCCTGAGAAAGTAACCCGATGCCAAACGGAATAAGCCCCCAAAAACCTAACAATAACTCGCCTATGCGTTTTGCAAACAACCAATGAAACCACGCACCCTTAAATCGGATATTATCTTTGTTTAATAACCATTCGTATACCGGTATTCCTTCGGGAAACTGCGCGATCCAGTTCCTCCACCAAAGGAGAGGCACTAATGCAATCACTGCATATACTGACAGCTGCATCAGCGTTTTTATTGAAATACGCAAATGTCGAATGACCAGATACGGCACTGGTAACAACAGAAATCCCACTGTTGGTTTCACTAACAATGCCACAGCACCGGCTACCGCTGCTGCCAAAATATACCACCATGTTCTCTCGGACATTTTTGTCGCGAGTAACACGAGATACACACTGAAAATAGCCCAAAATACTGCAAATGTTTCAGGTAACACCGTTCGCCCAAAAAAGACACTGTACGGAAGTATTGCATAGATAATTCCGGTAAGTAACGCCACGCCAGGCGAACCCACTTGAAAGAGCATAAGCATGAGAAGCAGTGCAGTGCCTGCTGCAGCAGAAATTGTCACTACTCGCAACCATATATCAAGTGGTATCGAGGGCATGCTGCGCGCAAGACTTGCCGCGAATGCTTGATATATCGGAAGCTCCACCATACGCCAACCCTCCGGGTTATCTTTACCAGACTGGATATTGGAAAGATCGTGATATCGAGGATGCATCACATCTATGCCGTTTTGTACAAAAAATTTAGCGACAGAAGCGGTATCAACCTGCCGAAAACTATGCCAATCAGCGATTGGCGCGTTTATTCTGTAGAGCCGCAAACCTACCGTAATAATTACGACAAGTGTTATTACAAAAATATGTATTTTTTTCATTTGGTTGCTTCTGACGGCGCTTTTTTCACTTCCTGTACCGACCCGTCACTCTTAAACACAAATATTTTTTGGGTCATCGAATTGTAAGTTACCGCGCTCAACGCTTCTTCTACCGTTGACCATGTGTATATTTTTATATTTGGGTTTCTATAGACAAACCACAGCGCGTCAGAAATTCCCACAGGGAATACCCATGCTTCGCCATGACGGATAGGAATATTTACAAAATGCATTTCCATGGGGGCTACTGCCCACTCATCGATATATGCACTGTCCATAGAGATAATAAACCGCTTTACCATGTCACCCGCCTGATTCCAATCCTGATGCAGTTGATGCATGAAAACGCTATGGAACAACACAAAAATACTCACGATTACCGCCATCACAATACGAGCAATATCACGTCCATTTATAAGAAGTACAGCATATAACTTCGACATGACATAGATTATAAGCATCACTACCCCGATAGATGCAGTGTATCCATAGCGAGGTGCGATATTTCCAAGTCCAAAAAATGGCAACAGGCTTATACCAAAAAACAGCAACGAGAACCGTATAATTCGTTTTTCCCACGGATCTATCGAGGCGCGGATGATCCGGTACAAATAGACACTTCCAGCAGCTCCCAAAACAAGAAGTATCACTGCCACAATAAGATTATCTCGAAGAACTGCGCGTAACACCTGAGATATTGTAGTTCCATAAGACCCTACTAATGTAATGAAAAAATAGCCCAACGCGTTTCCGACCGCATTTACCGGAAACTTTAAAAGATTGAAATTATAATCACCGCTCAACCAGTGACTTCCGGACAATAATCGCATAATCGCGTATACAGGCAACGGTAACAACAATACCCAATGCCATATATTTTTTGTCATAGCACGGAAAGACATGGGATTATCCGAAACTGATAGTTCGTAAAGGAGGAAAAGTAATGGCGTCACGACACCCATCTCATGAAATCCGAGTGAGAGCGCAAACGCGATAATACTCGCGACAAAAAACCAACCATTCTTCCTCTCTCTCCACGCACTATAGCTAAAAAAGCTCAAGAGCATAAGGAGTGTCGCAAACATATGTCCAGTCGCTGCAATCCAAAACACAGCCTCAGAAAATCCGCTTAACCAGATAAATACGAATGCACTCATAGCTCCCAGCATTTTGCTCTTAAACATCCTTAACCCTAAGAAAAATACACAAATACTCACAAGAAAATGAAGTGCGAGCGACACTATGTGATATACCGTTTGATTAAGCCAAAACGCCTGATACATAAATGCAAAATAAAGCTTCGTTGCCGGTCGATAGAAAAACCCGCCCGCGTCAGTAAGATATGTAGCAATAGAAGACAAACGGAGACCGCATCCTTCAGTCATAGCAGACAAATTCGTACAATCTGCTGCCCAGCGAAGCCATGTAAAATCATCACCGATAAAATAATTTCGAGTGAGCGGAAGCCACAGAAGAGACATGGCGACAAAAAGATACACAATAATTGCCGGGTAGCTTGAAGCGATACGCTTCATTTCGGCTACAAAATTAACCGATATTTTCGGTGTCGCAACTCCCAACACACCCAACACTAGTCCCATTAATAACCACAACGTAAATGCCACTTTGGAAGCTTCAAATACATCGATAAATACCGCATTAATCGACAATCCCACAATGCCTGCGGCCAATCCCCACGCAACACTTTTGGTCAACGGGTTTTCTACTGTAGGAAGTACCCGATACAAATAAACCCCAAATAGAAGGAATATAGAAACAAATGATACAAAGCCTAAAAGGCCTACTTCCGCCAACATGCGAAGGTAACTGTTATCTACCGCGAGACTTACCGACCCGTACCCGCTCCCAAATAATATATTCCGCTTAAATGCTTCAATTGCATGCGGCCATTCACCTTGAAAACGAGTAGTAAATGATAAATCATACGCGGCAGCACGCTTGATCAGGTACTGACCGTTGATAACATACGCCTCCGCAGATGTTGTTGATTCTCGTAAATCTGGTTCATAAAAAAATTCACCAACCCGCTTAATATCGGGAGATAGTGTCAAATTTATATAGCCCGTACCCGAGGGTAAATCTTCTCCTGTCGGAGCAGTTGGCTCTGTCAGCACCACTACTTCTGGATTTAGCTCTGTGTATGGCACAATAAATTTTGCAGATGGGCTCGCAAGCACAGTAACATCCCCAATGCTGTCGTACATATACTGGCGTACAATTTTATTCTCAAAATACGTATTAGGGACGACACGCACATGTCCGATGGGGTGACCAGATTTCGCATCTACCAAAACATCAACGGTTTTTACCGTACTGCCAAATCGATCTACGAGCCCCGGAGCAAACGCAAGAAGCACCAATACACCAATAGCCCCCATTGGAAGAAGGAGGAGCACCAACTTTCTTCGTTGGAAAAAAAGCACTAATCCAATAGAAATAAATAATGCGAATACAGAAATTCTGGAAACGGTCATAAACAACACAAAAAAGCCCAGCGCGAATACACCAACAAGAAGCAATTTTAAAATAAGATGTCTTGTCGCAAACAGAATACTCACGACAATCGGTAATGTAAGTACTAAAAATGCCGCAAGATCATAATGTCCACCAAATGTAGAAGATACCCGAGAAAGTGCAGAAAGCGTAAGAGGTATACCTTTGGCAAATTCTTCGTTCATCGTCAAATATGCAGGTAACCCCATATACTTTTGCCCGACCCCATAAAGGCTTACTGCGAGCACAGTTCCAACGGTGGTGACCGCAATCGGGAAAATAGCGCGCTTGTCACGCACTGCAGCCACCGCGACAAAAAACAAACTCATGTATTCTATTCTTCGAAGAAAACTTAAAAATGCGACATTGGGGAATATATCCCACACAACGGGAACAATAAGCAAAATACTATGAATTGTCGCAAGCCCGCCAGCAAGCCAAAACAACAACACTGGTATCGTGATTGGAGATTTAATAAGCGGCTTATCCTTGACCAAGGTTATGCCCCACGCGAGTAACACAAATAATACGAGAAAATCTTCAACACGCACGTATACCCACGTATTACGTATATCCAACAGGGGGAGCTTTGGGTAAAGCGGAATAAATGCGAGAAGAAAAAGCGATGCCGCAGTAAACCCCCATGTTTTACACCATTTTATAAGCTTCTGCATAAGTTTCTTTAAGCATTTCCTTCCCCAATACCGCCCCTATCATCCAGGCAAGCACTGCTTTTATTTTAAGCATTGCGCGAACAAGCCACAAGCCTATCGGTGTTCCGTGTTTCCGATACAAATAAAGAAATCCTCGATAAATATTGAGAACCGGCCCCTTTCGCTTGTTTGTGGAGCTGGCTGCTCCTAAGTGTACGATAAGACTGCGTGGATAGAAATAGGTGGGATACCCTTTTTTCCGCGCTCGCATCAGGAGGTCTATTTCTTCCATATACATAAATATTTTCTCATCAAACAATAAATCCTGCATAAAAAGTTTTTTGGGAGCAAGGATACACGCGCCTGATACCCAGTCAACTTTACGCGCACGTGTTGGTGACCAACGCGTTAACCCAATATAGTCTCCTTTAAGAAACAGTGATGCAAATACGACCGGCAAACTAAAAAACGGACCACACGAGCTCTGAGGGCTTCGATCTGGATTAAGCAATTTAGGGCCTATAAATGCATTTGGATGCTGACGACCATAGGAAACAAGCTTCCCAATGGCATTGTTAAGCACGACTGTATCTGAATTTAACAGCAATATGTATTCCCCTTTACTCATCCTGATGCCCTGATTATTCCCTTTGCCAAATCCAACATTTTCATCGTTTAACACAGCACGAACCATAGGGAATTTCTTTTTGAGCATTTCTCGAGTGCCATCGGTCGATACGTTATCAACGAGAATTATCTCCCACGTCAACTTGGTCTCTTTGAGACTCCGAATAACCGAAGTGAGACAATCTTCAGTAAGTTTTTTTGTATTGAAGCTAACGATAATGATGGATAAATCAAGCGCCATAGAAAATGTTCGGGGACATTATTGAAATAGTCTCGCAAATTTCAGTGTATATTTCAGGTCATGGCTCCGCTCTTTGATAAATACCGCAGGCACTCCCCCCACCACTGCATACGGCGCCACATTTTTGGTAACAACAGCGCCAGAAGCAACGACAGCACCTCGACCGATTGTCACCCCGGGCAATATAGTCACACGAGTACCGATAACCGCATAATCCTCTATCACAACTGGCGCACCTATCTCTGCGAAACTCGCGCTGTCTATATCGTGCTCCATCGTATATATCCGCACCTCACCAGCGATTGATACATTATTTCCTATCGTAAGTGGTCGAGAACTTTTTCCAAAAAATTGTTTTATATAGCTAGCAACCTTTCCTTCCGATACATTTTTTCCCTCACGTTTAAACCTGCCATCCAAAAAAGCATCGTTACCGATAATTGTGTTATGCCCAATAGTGACACCCGCGGGGTTATTAAACTGTGCTCGCCAATGGATAGAAGTATGTTTTCCTATACGAACACCAAAAAAAGTGCGATATAAAAATAATCGTATCGTATGACTGGGAATAAATCCCGTAAGCATTGCAAGATAGACCCAAAAATCAATAAATATTCTCATACGTTCTTCCCCTTTTTTCCTACCAAACTTAACACATCCATAACTTTTGTCGCGGCATTTTCCCATGTAAACGAGTTCACTCGCTGCTTTCCTCGCTGTATTCGTGCTTTACGGTCGTTGGTAGATTCGGTAAGTGCTAAAGAAATACCCGCGGCAATGCTTGAAACGTCAGAAGGATCTACATAGATACCTGCATCCCCGGCAATTTCAGGCAAACTAGAGCCACTACTCACGACAACAGGAGTGCCATGTGCCATAGCTTCCAAAACCGGCAAACCAAATCCTTCATACAGACTAGGCAATACAAAGCATGCTGCATGTTTATACAAAGAGGGCAACGCCTCATCAGGCACAAAATCTAAGAAACGGACACGATTTTCTACCCCATACTTTTTGGGGGCGGCCAGTATTTCATCGTAAAGCCATCCCTTTTTCCCAACAATAAGAAGCTCTATATCGGGGTCAACAATACTCTTCATGGCTTCAATAAGACGGGTAAAATTTTTTCGCGGCTGCAACGTCCCGACACTCAGGATATATTTTTTAGGTAGCGCAGTGGCTTTTTCCCTCTTACCCATATCGGTTATAAGTACGGAGTCCGGAAGTGCCGGATATGCTACCACCACCCTCTCAGAAGGCACATGGTATGCGTCAATTATAGCACGTTTAGAAAACTCACTGATCGTAATAATTTTCTCGGCATGACGCACTGAATATGCTGTCCAATGAACTAATTTGTGCAAATCTTGCGCTCTAAAAAGCTCCGGATATGAAAGGTACGACACGTCCATAATGGCCATCACTCGAGGGGTTGTAATCCACCGGGGCACATAGTGAGTCGGAGAAAACACCACATCAGCCGCAGGCATATCTGATGCGAGAGCAACAGGAAATCCAACCCACGTCCACAATGCGCGGGGCAGCGTTATCCGATAATGAAAATGCGGATTTTCTTTGGGCATATGAGCGCCTATTGTCCCTGGCACATACACCCGAACATCATCAAACAGCCGATTTGCCTGACGTTGTCTTGCAGCAATTTGCGCAATTATTTCGAACGCATAACGCCCTACCCCTACACGAACACTCGCGTTTGCTTCATATCCATCTACCGCAAGTATCATATTGTCGCTCCTTTATACCCGGGGTACACCACATGGAGTTGTTCAAGTGGAATGGCAAGAAGGGTGTGCGCATCTTTTTTTGTCGCTTCGGAATCACACAAAAATGCCTGACATTCATGCATCGCTCGCATAAGCCTACGTTTCTGGGTAGCAACGATATTTGGTCGCACTATCGCTTTTCCAACATGGAGTTCTGCTTTATTATGTGATTCTTCGGGGAAACGCATGATAGAAAGATCATGGATAGTGGTAATTCCACGAGCATTCGAAAGGGGTGGTTGTGTCCAGTCGCTACTCCAAAATACATCGACAGCCCCGATAAACCACTCAATAGGTACTATATGAAGTCTATTCCAAAGCCAATCAAGTATGGTTGGCGGCAAGCTCACTACTACTAAACGAGGCGTGCCGGGAATGTACTTTACGTATTCATAAAACACGTACTTCTTCCGAAGTGATGCGCCAAATAATACGTATTCGTGTTCGGGGTGTGTCCGTATAAGTGCTTCAGTGATCAATCGGACATACTGTGCTACTCCGGTCCCTTCATAGGCAATCTGGCTGATATCTATTCCTATCCTCATGTATATCCTTTGGGGTGACTTCGATGCCATTTGAGTGCAGACGAGACGATCGAACTGATTGCCGAATGTTTTGGCTCCCACCCAAATTCTTTCTTCAGTCTGGTAGGGTCTGACACTAAAATGGCGGGATCTCCTGGTCGCCTATCCGCTAATTTTGCTTCAAAATCGGAGCCGGATTCTTTTTTCACTGCGTCTACCACCTGCTGCACGCTCACTCCGTCTCCTGTCCCAACATTGTAAACATCAGTCGCATGCCCGTTTGCTAATGCTTCAAGCGTCAAGATGTGTGCCTCGCACAGATCCTCTATATGGATAAAATCACGAAGCGCAGTACCATCGGGAGTTTGATAATCAGTACCATATATCCCAAACCCTTTCGAAGATCCCAAAGCCGCCAAACACGCAAGCGGGATAACATGTGTTTCAGGGACGTGCACCTCTCCATGAGCGCCATCAAGTGATGCCCCCGCTGCGTTAAAATACCGTAAACTGATACTTTTTATTCCAAATGATCGATCATACACTCTCAATAACTCTTCAAACATCCACTTGGATAACCCGTATGGTGACACTGGCGCTTTGCCATGATTTTCTGGAATAGGCACAGTCTGAGGATTTCCATATACCGCAGCAGTAGAAGAAAAAATTATCCGCTTCACCCCCGCCTCTTTCATCGCTTCCAATAGCACGATGGGGGCAATCACATTGTTATGCATATATTTGATGGGAAAACGCACTGATTCCTCTACCTGAAGGTATCCCGCAAAATGAAGCACTCCTGAAATGTCATGGTCACGAAAAATCTTCTCGACCACTGCTTTATCTCCCACATTACCGACTACCAGGGGAACTGAGGGAGGTATGGCCTCGCGATGACCAAATTCGAGGGTGTCGAGAACGATTGGCTCATGTCCTCGTGAAACGAGCATTCGTGTCATGTTGCTGCCAATATAGCCAGCTCCGCCAGTCACGAGTATCTTCATTGTTTTATTGTACCGTATCAGGCGTACGGAGTGAAATAATGATAAACGCGACAAAAAAGGCAGCTGCGTACCATGTTAAGCGTTCAGCGGTAAAAAATACCCATGTCGCAAATAAAGGTATGGAAAGCACGAGGCAGCTTAATCCCGCCACTAGCAGCATCTGCGGTCTTCGGATAACAATGAGCGCCAGCAGGGCAACAAAAAATACAGCATCCTGAGGCTTCATAAATTATAACGTCTTGTAATACTCGATGGTTGCAGTAAGACCTGCTTCCAACCGCACCTGCGGCTCCCATCCCAACAGTGTTTTTGCCTTGGTAATATCCGGTCGTCTTTTCGTTGGATCATCCGGGGGGAGGTCGGTATGCGTAATCTCAGATGCGGAGCCTGTCATCATTTTTACTTTTGTGGCAAGATCTCCCATAGTGTACTCTTCGGGATTTCCGAGATTGACTACTTCACCTTTTGACTTTTCACTTTCCATAAGCGCGATAAGACCTGAAACCATGTCGGAAATATAGCAAAGTGAACGGGTTTGCACCCCATCGCCATACACTGTCATGGGTTTACCATGTAATGCTTGATTAATAAAATTGGAAATCACTCGCCCATCAGTAGGCCTCATCCGAGGGCCGTAGGTGTTAAAAATACGCGCGACCCGCGCGTCCACCCCATGATTTCGGACATAAAGAAACGTCATCATTTCACCAAACCGTTTTGCCTCATCGTAACACGCCCGAATGCCATTAGGGTTGACGTTCCCCCAATACGTTTCTTTTTGCGGGTGCTCCTTAGGATCTCCATATACCTCCGAGGTGGAGGTAAATAAAAATTTCGCGCCATGGGCTTTTGCGACCTTCAAAAGTCCCCGCGTACCTACAGTATTTACTAATGCGGTTTCTTCCGGATATTTCTGATAATCAGGAACAGATGCGGGCGATGCAAGATGATAGATATAGTCGATATGCCCCAATACGGGAAGCTCGCGACTGACATCGTAGTTGATGAACGTAAATTTAGGATTTTTCTGAGCCTCAACGAGATTGTTTTCATTTCCCGTCAGCAAATTGTCCAAAGCAAACACCTTGTAGCCTTTATCAAGTAGCGCATCGACCAAATGACTGCCAATGAAACCAGCTCCTCCAGTTACGACACAAGTTGACTCCTTATTTTTTTTGAGGTTATCCATAAACAAATTGTATCATAACGACCACATTTAATTACGTGTTCAGATCTTCGTTATATACCGGCAAACATTTTGGGATATATGGTTTTATAATAATACTTTTGGCTCAAAAGATATGCGTTTCTACTATACACAGTACGTCTTAACATAATTTTTTTAACTGCGCGAACGAATTCTTCTTGATTACCATACTCGACAACCACCCCGGCCTCTGTACTTTCAATTTCTTTGGAAATTTCCAGAATATTAGTCGTTATCACCGGAAGTCCAAGACTCAAATATCGCTTAATCTTTCCGGGGTCGCCATACTGAGACACATTGCCATCATCCGGGGTATACATGGCTATACCAATATCACACCCACCAAGAATTTCATTAAATTGCTCCTCTTCAACATATCCATAAAACGTCACTGTTGAGCCTGATCTATCTGCTTTGTCTCGAAAATAATGCTCATCTGGACCAGATCCGACAATCTCATATCGCACAGCACCAAACACTTTTTTAAGTGCTTTCGCATGACGAAATACCATTTCCACTCCCTGACTCTTTTTAAGCACGCCAATAAATCCTAGACTGAGCGACCCTTTCTTTTTCAATCGTTTTGTACCTCTTATTTGCAGCTTGTCAGTTCCAATAGGCACGATTGGAAAAGCTTTGTTATTTCGATATATACCGGAGCGAACTCGAAGGTTCAAAAGTCGATGATTTACAAACGCCACAATATCTGAATGTGAGCTAATTTTATCAAACTGCCAATAGATCCATCGCATAATCATGACAATTCTGTTTTCGTGAACTGGCGGATAATAATCCCAAACCCAAAATACTGTCTTTTTTACAATCTTTATCGCTTTTAATAGCATACCAATCCATGAAGTAAACGCATTGGCAGAAAAATAAACATCAATACCGGAAAATTTTCGGGCAATCCATATTGAATAGGTAAATATTTCCAAAAATGAAATAATCGACCGCAATGGAATCATCAAAAAAACTAACTTTGAACCAACGGGGATCTGAAAAAGCGATCGAATTTCAACACACTTTCCTTCTTTATATACCGTAAGATTATTATAGCTTCTTTTATTTACAAGATTATGACTGTCTCTTATACACATCT